>NZ_JRAP01000009.1:0-148499 GCF_000768895.1 Porphyromonas sp. COT-108 OH2963
TCACGCCGATGGTACTATGCAAATGGGAGAGTAGGTAGCCGCCACTTAGAGAGAAGGAGAGAGACATGAACCGTAACAGGAACATGGCTCTCTCCTTTGTTTTTATAGGTTTGCCGGTTTGCTTCTTCTTTCTTTTCTACTTCTTCATTTCTTTTTATTCTTTCCCTGTCCTGGATGAAAATAGAGACGAAACACCTTGCGATTATCTCTTTAATTCTTTTCACTCCGTTTCTCCTCTGCATTAAGATACATACTAGCGTCCTTCTTTCTCCTCTTCAACCCTTTTTTGCTCTTTCCACACTTCGTATGAAAATAGAAACGGATTTGCCGCTTTTCTCCTCTTCAATCCTTTTGCTCTTTCCATATTGGTTATTCTCAAATATGAGGTGTATATCCTCCGTCTCTTTTCAACCTCTTTTGCTTTTTTCGTCACTCCGCATAAAAATACAAGTGGAATCTTTCCACTGCTTTCTCTTTGATTTTTTATTCTGTTTCTCCTCCGTATGAAAATAGAGATGGCTTTGCTGTTCTCTCCTTTTCAATCTTTTTTCTTTTTCCATACTTCTAAGGAATATGCAAATAGGAGAGTAAGTAGCCGCCACTTAACGATAAGGAGAGAGACATGAACCGTAACAGGAATGTGGCTCTCTCCTTTGTTTTTACAGGTCTTTTGAGAATTATTTATGGTCAAGTGTATAAGAAATTAAGAGGTATTCCTTAGAATCTTTACAAAAAAGCCAAGCATTGTCAGCTTGTGATGCTGAAATGCTTAGCCTTTCTTGTCTCTAATAAGATTTTGTAATGCTAATTGTCTTCTTTATGACGGCTCAGATAATTCTATTCCAAGAGCTTTTGAAACACCTTAACCATGAACTGGATCTACCTTTCCTTATAACAGTTCTTTATATTTATTGTGTAAGATATATCAAATTCTATTGGCCGTTTAGATTTCTCTTCGTAGAAAACTTTAATTTTGAAATATTTTAAATCTTTTAGGTTGTTGCTTAGGTTATTTTCCAAACTTTTCCATTTTCCACGATTCAAGTCTTTCTTCATCGCTATTTGGTTGATAGCTTCGTTAGGTCCTCCTAAATTTTTAGCAATAATGTGTCCTGATTCATCATCCGTATTGCCATTTTTTCTTATAGATTTCTGAGTCTTTTTATCTACTTCAGCACGATTAGATATTTGATTTTGAAGCTCATCCATATCAATTACCTCAGCATAGAAGGTGCGTCCTAAGTCATCAGTACAGAATTTAATAGACTTATCAACGATGTAAGTAGCATTAGAAAGGCACACATTAAGGAATTGGTTCTGACTACCATCTTTCCCTTTTCTCGAACCAGAATCTGCATAATAATTACCATCTTGCCTATGGTAATTTTAATACGATCAAATTCTTTGTGTTTTATAACCAACTCTTCATTACCATTGCGATATACCTCTACGTCTTCAGGCTTAAAGCTTTTTAGGTAACCGATATTACTTTTACAATTTTCTGAACACTTAATTAGATTACCTACTTTTTTCTGCTCTTCCTTGTTGAGATTCTTATCCATATTTTTGTAGTTATCAATTATTCTTCTGTTGTTTCTTGAGTCTTTTTGGGGCTTTTTGCTACTTGAGAGATTATTCCTTGGCTCCTAAGAGAAGTTATTAGTTTCTTTTTATTAAATATGTTTGTTGTATAGTTTGCATATTTACTATTCATAAAGTAGATTATTTCTCTATGATCTATGTTCTTACCCTGTTATTGGTTCATATAACTCAATTATAAGATGTTGAGAACGGCTTTAGTCTCAAGGCAAATAGTCAAGAAGTTATCCACATCTTTTGTACCAATATTTCTTTTTATTCTTTCCCATAGATGGAAAAGCCTCTTTCAAGAAAAGTTCAGAGTATCTTTCAGGCGTTTCGGGAGCTTATCAAGAATAAGCTGATAGGATGCTCTGATCTGTTCCAGAATGTCGGCATCGCTCATATCTCTATTTATATATATCGTATTCCAGTGCCTTTTATTCATGTGATACCCAGGCACTACGGCATTGTAGTGCATCCGAAGATCTTCAGCCAGATCCGGATCGCACTTCACATTAAAGCGGACACCATCTTCGTTGTTCAAGGGGAGTAGCATAAAGACTTTGTCGAAGAGTTTGAACACGATAACATCAGGACCAAAAGGAAGATCTTCCGTAGTGTAAGGGAGAGATAGTGCAAAGTCTCTCAGTTTTTCTATATCAAGAGCCATTATTAGGTGTATTGGGTTATCACAAAGTTAGCATCTTTGTTTTTGAGTTCAAGAAAGTATGTACTGTTTTTTCTATTCAAGTTTCCCTTTATATATCACTGTTGTGGAAACATAAATTAACTATGATTGTAAGTCTAATTTTTCGAAATAAATCTGTTGATTGCCTGTAAATATTTATATTGGGACTATTATTACTCTATTTTTAATAGATTTCTATCGAAATTACTTGTTTTATTAACTTATATTTTGTTCTTGGTGTTGCCCATCTATCTTTTACCTATTATCTTTGCACTGCATCTTGAGCAGGTATTCAATATGCAAATAACACAACCTCATCTAACAAATTAAAAGAAAAAGACATGGACTTCAAGAAAGGCTTATGGAATGACGAAATAAATGTTCGTGATTTCGTAGTAAGAAATGTAACTCCCTATAACGGAGACGCTTCTTTTCTTCAACCTGCATCGGAGAGAACAAAGAAAATCTGGAGCATCTGTACTGCTGCTCTGAAAGAAGAGCGAGACAACAACGGTGTACGCTCGATAGATCCTAAGACTATTTCGACCATTACATCTCATGCACCCGGATACATCGACAGAGAAAACGAGGTGATAGTAGGTCTTCAGACAGATGAACTGCTTCGCAGAGCCATCAAGCCTTTTGGTGGAATCGGTGTCGTGGACAAAGCATGCGAGGAGAACGGTGTACATTTGGACGAAAAAGTAAAAGAGATTTTCCACTCTTATCGCAAGACACACAATGATGGAGTATTCGATGTTTATACTCCGGAGATTCGTCTGTATCGTTCACTTGGTTTCCTTACCGGTTTGCCGGACAACTATGCACGTGGTCGCGTGATAGGAGACTACCGTCGTTTGGCTCTCTATGGTGCGGATCGCCTGATCGAAGCTAAGCAAGAAGATCTTAACTCTCTGCTTGGATTTATGTCCGAAGAACGAGTTCGATTGAGAGAAGAAGTCAGCGAACAGATCAAGGCTCTTAAGGATATCAAAGTGATGGCACAGTCTTACGGCTTCGATGTTTCCCGTCCTGCCACATCGGCACAAGAGGCTGTTCAGTGGGTTTACTTCGCTTACCTTGCGGCAGTGAAAGAGCAAGACGGAGCTGCCATGTCTTTGGGAAATGTTTCTTCTTTCTTGGATATATATATAGAATACGATCTTACTCACGGCAAGATTGATGAAGTTTTTGCACAGGAGCTTATAGACCAGTTTGTGATAAAGCTGCGTATGGTGCGTCAGTTGCGCATGAACTCCTACAACGAAATCTTCGCAGGAGACCCTACATGGGTTACAGAGTCTATCGGAGGACGCTTGCAGGACGGAAGACACAAGGTAACGAAGACCAGCTTCCGCTTCTTGCAGACGCTTTATAACCTTGGACCTTCTCCCGAACCCAATATGACAGTCCTTTGGGCACAAGATCTTCCGCAAGGTTTCAAGGATTTCTGTGCACAGGTATCCATAGACACATCCTCCATTCAGTATGAAAATGACGACTTGATGCGCGGTGTAAGAAAGTCCGACGACTATGGTATCGCATGCTGTGTATCATTCCAGGAGATTGGTAAGCAGATTCAGTTTTTCGGTGCAAGAACCAATCTTGCCAAAGCACTTCTGTTGGCTCTGAACGGAGGACGTTGCGAGTTTACCGGAGAAGTGGTCGTAAAGGATATTCCTCCACTCAAGAGCGATGTTTTGGACTTTGACGAAGTGATAGCGAACTACAAGAAAGTCCTTGTGGAAGTAGCACGCGTGTACAACGATGCCATGAACATCATCCACTATATGCACGACAAGTACTACTACGAAAAAGCACAGATGGCTCTTGTGGATACCAATCCTGCCATCAATCTTGCGTATGGAGCAGCCGGTCTATCTATCGTAGCAGATTCTCTTTCTGCCATCAAGCATGCCAAAGTAACGGCTTTGAGAAATGCAGACGGTCTTACGGAAGAGTTCAAGATAGAGGGTGAGTTCCCATGCTATGGTAATGACGATGACCGCGTGGACTCTTTGGCAATAGAGGTTACCCGCTACTTCAGCGATCTTCTAAAGGCTCTTCCTGTTTACAAGAATGCCGAGCCTACACTCTCTATCCTCACCATCACTTCCAATGTGATGTATGGAAAGAAGACCGGTGCCACTCCCGACGGACGTGCCAAAGGCGTTGCATTTGCTCCGGGAGCCAATCCGATGCACGGTCGTGATGAGAATGGAGCTATCGCTTCTCTCTCTTCCGTGTCGAAGATCGACTATTCCGACTCTCTTGACGGCGTAAGTAATACGTTCAGCATCGTACCTCACTCTTTGGGTTCAAACAAAGAGGAGCAAGTGGAAAATCTTGTAAGCATGATGGACGGATACTTCTCCAAGATGGCTCACCACTTGAATGTGAATGTCTTGAACCGTGCCATGCTGGAAGATGCAATGGAGCATCCGGAAAACTATCCTCAGCTGACCATCCGTGTTTCCGGATATGCCGTAAACTTTATTAAGCTCAGCAGAGAACATCAGTTGGAAGTTATCTCTCGTAGCTTCCACAAGAGAATGAGATAATCATTTACTTCGCAGTTATGCTAAGAATACACTCATTTGAATCAATGGGTACTTTCGACGGGCCGGGACTCCGGCTCGTCGTCTTTATGCAAGGATGCAATTTCAAGTGTGCCTATTGTGCCAATCCCGACACCATCCCTTTCACCAAAGGACGCAACATTGAAGAGAATGAAGTGGTGCGTCGTGCCATAAGCGAAAAGGCATTTTTCGGGAAAAAAGGAGGTGTTACGTTCAGTGGCGGCGAGCCCATGTTGCAGGCTCGTCTTCTTATTCCCATCATGAGACAGCTCAAAGAGAACGGCATCCATATCTGTGTGGATACCAACGGAAGCATCATGAACGAAGATGTCAAGGAGGTGTACAATCTCATAGATATGGTACTGTTGGATGTGAAGCAGGCAAACAATGAAAAGCATCACGAGCTCACGGAACACTCTTGCGACCAGGTTTGGAAGACGGCAAAGTATCTCGAAGAGATCAATATGCCTGTACGCCTCAGATGTGTGATGGTTCCCGGCTTCAACGACTCGGAAGAGGACATCCGGCTGTTGTGCGAAAAGTATTCCTCTCTCAAGAATATTGATCGGGTCGAGATACTTCCTTATCACACTTATGGCGTCCACAAGTACGAAACCATGGGATGGGAGTACAGACTCAAGGGTGTTAAGGAGCATACACCGGAGCAGATAGATCATTTTACATCGCTGTTCCGAGAGTATTTTCCAAACGTCTGGACGCAGTAGCAGCACCTGTTTCGTGTCGGCAGCACACTTATTCCGTGAGAAAGAGGGATGATCTTCGGATTTATCCTCTTCACTACACCTCTTGCTTACCGGATTTGCGGTGGCATCCATGGGTGTTCGGGATCTCCTTTTCGAGTGTTTGAATATTTCTGTAAAGCAGTTTAATAGTTTCTCCAAACAGGGTTATATCTTTCTTTTAGCCTGTTCGGAGGCGCAAATCAAGCCCCGATTTGTAGAGAACAAGGCTTGAATGGTACGAATCGAAGCGTGAATCTTGCCATTCAGGCCTTGATTTTATGATTTATCCGTGTTAAAAGAGTTCTGTTTTCGTGTTCAGAGCAGTTTTTGTCCCTGTTAAACAGAATTGATTTCCATCCTAAAAAGAGAGTGTGTCAGTAGTGGGAACATCCGGGTAAAAAATAAGGAACGCCTCCTAAGTCAATTTATTCAAACTCAGGAGGCGTTCCCTTTATATTGTTCAGGCTCTTGCTATACCAATCCGCCGAATCCCATGAAAGAGAGAGCAAGGATACCGGCAACGATGAGAGCGATGGGGATACCCTTGAGGGCTTTTGGCACATCTGTCTGAGCGAGCTGCTCACGAATGACAGAGAATATTATCAGTGCAATGGTATAACCTATCGCCGTAGAGATGGCAAAGGTAAGGCTGCGGAGCAGGTCGTAATCTTTTTGTACGATGATAATGGCAGTACCGAGTATCATACAGTTTGTGGTGATCAGAGGTAAGAATACTCCCAATGCCTGATAAAGGGCAGGGGAGATCTTTTTGAGAATGATCTCTACCATCTGAACCAGAGCTGCAATGACAAGGATGAACGATATTGTCATCATATAACCCAGATCGTATGGTAGCAAAATAAAGTGATTGATCGCCATCGTAACCAGTGTAGCTATCGTAACCACAAAGGTTACCGCAGCTCCCATACCCAGTGCAGTGGAGAGCTTTTGAGATACACCCAAAAACGGACATATTCCGAGAAATTGGGAGAACACGATGTTGTTCACCAATATGGCTGAAACGAATATGATGAAGTATTCCATACTGTTTTGTTTTTATCTGTTGAAAGATTGTGTGTTATGCCTTAGACTTGTTGCGAAGGGTATTGATGATGGCAATCAGATAGCCCAAGGCGATGAATGCTCCGGGAGCAAGAACGAATACCAACGCTCCATACTCTTCTCCCAAGCCCGGAACTTTGTAGCCGAATGCGTGCCAAGTGCCGAGAAGTTCGCGCACAAGACCGAGCAGTGTAAGCGCGACAGTAAATCCAAGACCCATGGCAAGACCATCCACGATAGAGGATAGCGTGCCATTCTTAGCCGCAAAAGCCTCCGCTCTACCAAGCACAAGACAGTTTACCACAATGAGAGGAATGAATAGACCCAAGCTTTCGTACAGAGCCGGAAGAAAGGCTTCCATGGAAAACTGAACGAGGGTAACAAACGTTGCGATGACAACGATGAAAGCCGGGATACGAACTTTGTCCGGAATGAGATTCTTGATAAGAGAGATCACCAGATTGGAGCAGATGAGTACGAACATAGTCGCCATTCCCATACTGAACCCATTCATGGCAGAAGAGGTCGTTCCCAACGTGGGACACATACCCAAAAGGAGGACGAAGATAGGGTTCTCGTCCACGATTCCGTTCTTTAATGACTTTAATATATTCATGGCTATTTATTCTTGTTCACTTTCTGTTGATGGTGATGGAGCACTGTTTCTGCTTGCAACGAACTCTTTCTGTGCAATATGTGCACGGGCTGCGGCATCAAGGAATGCACGGCTGGAGATGGTGGCGGCAGTTATGGCATCTACGTCTCCCTGGTCTTGTTTCACTTTCAGATCGCCGTTGTTGAGGTTTCTTCCCAGTACGGACTGGTTGCCTTTCTCTGTTTTGAACCAGTCTGTCATCTTTGTACCGAGACCGGGAGTCTCTTGCATGGATAGCACGGAGTAGTTGATGATGTTTCCTTCCAAGTCGAAACCAAACAGAATAGAAACGTCTCCGCTGAATCCTTTATGTGTAACGGATTGTACGGCAGTGGCTACAAGAGCTCCGTCTTTCGTTGCAGGAAAAACCGACAAGCTGTCTGTTTCTACGAGAATCTTTACTTGTTCTTGATAGGGTGAGTTGTCAAACTCCGGTGTTACTTCGCCTATCGCACGCTCCAAAGCTGCCACTTTGGACTGCGCAATGATATCTTTGGTGCCATTGTAAACGAAAGACAACAAGGCCGAAGCTACCACACAGATGATGGTAAGAGATAAGAACATATTGGGCAATGTGGATCCTAACTTCTTCATTTCGCTACTTTACCTCCAAAGTGTTTAGGTTTAACATACAGGTTGATAATGGGTGTGATACCATTCATAATGAGAATGGCAAAAGACATACCTTCCGGGAATGAACCGAAGACACGGATAAGCATCGTGATGAGACCTATGCAGACACCATAGATGAGCATCCCGTTCTTGGTCATAGGAGATGAAACGTAGTCTGTAGCCATGAATATCGCTCCGAGTAGCATACCTCCCGTTAGAAGGTGTACATCAGGAGTAGGATAGACGGTAGGGTCGTACAAGTACAATGCTCCGGCAAAGATGGCAACGGTACCGAGTATCGCTACCGGGATATGCCATGTGATGATCTTCTTTACAAGCATATAGACGAGACCCAAAAGGAGTGCAATGGCACTCACTTCCCCAAGAGAACCTCCCATTTGACCCAAAAGAAGGTCGAAGGTGTTGGGGATCATGTCCAGGCTGTTGCCCT
This sequence comes from Porphyromonas sp. COT-108 OH2963, assembly GCF_000768895.1. Classification (NCBI taxonomy): domain Bacteria; kingdom Pseudomonadati; phylum Bacteroidota; class Bacteroidia; order Bacteroidales; family Porphyromonadaceae; genus Porphyromonas; species Porphyromonas sp. COT-108 OH2963. The sequence goes on from NZ_JRAP01000009.1 coordinate 8,372, forward strand.
GTATGCCCATCTTTACACCTTTCAGTATTCCGAGCGGAGTGGCTCCGGACTCTACATCAATGTATTGAGTCCATTGGAGAGGCTTGGGCCAAGAGGTCATCTGTACAGGGAAAGAGATCAGAAGTACCACGCGTCCGAGAAGTGCGGGATTGAATATATTGCATCCCAAACCTCCAAAAGACATCTTCCCGATACCTATGGCAATGAATGCACCCACGAGGATAATCCACACGGGAAGGTTTGAAGGGAGATTCAGAGCGAGCAACAAGCCGGTAAGAATGGCACTGCCATCGGTGATGGTAAGCTCGTCACGACGCAAGAGATACTTATTGATAAGATATTCGGTGGCTACACATCCCAAAACGGATGCTATGGTAACGACGACCGCACCCAGTCCGAAGAAATAAAATGAGGCAAGAAGAGCAGGTATGAGAGCTATGATAACCCCATACATATTCTTCTCTATACTGTCTCCACTGTGTATGTGAGGAGAGGGAGATACCAGAAACTTATTATCCATTAGTCTGATTGTGTTTAGTCTTTAAGATTTACGGGAGCGGATGATGCCCATCACTTTCTGCTTGCCTAAGCGTATTTCATCGAGAAGAGGGCGGTTTGCCGGACAGGTGAAGCTACAAGAGCCACACTCTATACAGTCCACTATATTATTCTTTTCGGCTTCGTCCCAGTTTTTGAACGTTACATCACGCATCAAGAACGCAGGATTCAATCCCATCGGACACACTCCGACACACTTCGTACAGCGAATACAGTTTCGCATAGGCTTACGTTTGGTGTCCGCTTTAGGCAGTAAGAGCACACCGCTTGTACCTTTGGTCACCGGCGAAGAGGTTTGAGCCAATGCTTTACCCATCATCGGTCCACCGCTTACAATCTTTCCGGTGCCGGCAGGAATCTCTCCAACGTGGGAGATAAGAGAAGATAGCGGTGTGCCGATCCTGACCATCAGGTTGGACGGACGAGCCAGTCGTTTCCCAGTAATCGTTACAACCCGTTCCACGAGAGGTTTGTTTTTTTGAACAGCCTCGTAAACGGCAAATGCTGTCCCCACATTCTGAACCACGGCACCCTCCGAGATCGGGAGCTGTCCGCTCTTGACGGCTCTCTTTGTTACGGCATCTATGAGCTGTTTCTCTCCTCCTTGCGGATATTTTACCTTTAGAGGTTGTATCGTGATGCCTTTATATTCCGATGCTTTCTGTGTAAGGAGAGCTATCGCATCCTTTTTATTGTTTTCTATGCCTATCACTGCACGATCCACTCCGATGGCTTTCATCAGTATGGAGGTACCCACAAGCACTTCGTCTGCATACTCCAACATGAGACGATGGTCGGATGTAAGGTACGGCTCGCACTCTACCGCATTGATGATCAATATCTCTGCTTTGCTGTCTTTAGGAGGCATAAGCTTGACATGAGAGGGGAATGTGGCACCTCCCAAACCCACTATACCTGCCGCTGCAACCTTATCTATGATCTCTTTTGATGAGAGATTGCACTCCTTTATAAGCGTAGAAGAGCGATCGATACTCTCTTCCCAAGTATCTTCGTTATCGCATTCTATGTATATCGCAGGCTTTTTATATCCGGAAGCATCCACTATATCGTCGATCTTCACAACCTTTCCGGATACTGAGGAGTGTATGTTTGCGGAGATGAAACCGGCACTTTTACCTATGAGTGTACCCACTTTTACGCTATCTCCACGCTTTACTACCGCTTCAGCCGGAGCACCAATATGCTGTCCGAGAGGTATGGTTACCGTACTTGTGGTATGGAATACTTCGATAGGCGCATCCGCACTAAGCTTAGCTTCAGGAGGGTGTATCCCTCCTATTCTGAATGTCTTGAGCATATCTTTTGCTTTATTCTAAAAGTCTTATACTTGTTCTGTCTTGGCTGCCGGACTCTCTGTCTCTTCTACTTTTGGCTTAGGAGGAGGAAATCCGATCTCGTGTATCGCTTTGGTCGGACAGACCGAAACGCACTTGCGACAGAGACGACACTTCGTATGATCTATGTATGATAGATTGTTTGCAATGGTAATGGCTTCAAACTTGCACTCCTTAAAGCACAGAGAACAGCCGATACAAGCGTTGGCGCAAGCCTTCTTCGCAACGCCGCCTTTATCTTTATTGACACAGGAAACAAATACGCGTCTGTTCTTAGGCCCTTTTTTGCGGAGTTCTATGATGAACTTCGGGCAGGCTTTTACGCAAGCACCACAAGCGGTACACTTATCCTGATCTACTTCAGGCAGTTTCGTTTCCGGATTGATGGATATGGCACCGAAGTCGCACACTCTGACGCAGTCTCCGAGACCATGACAGCCGTAAGAGCAGTTGGTCTCACCGGAGTAGAGAGCTGTGGCTACCGCGCAAGAAGATACGCCATCGAAAGTGTTTGTCCTTGGTCTGGCATCGCAGTTCCCATTACAGCGAACCACTGCAACCAATGGTTCGGACTGAACAGCCGCAAGCCCCAAAATATCTGCCACTTTTGCCATAGTTTCCGCACCGCCAACCGGGCAGAATAATCCTTCCAAAGAAGAAGCTTTGGCACAAGCAGAGGCAAATCCTCCACAACCGGGAAATCCGCATCCTCCGCAGTTTGCACCCGGCAATGCCTCTTGGACTTCACCTATGCGCGGATCTTCTTCTACATGAAACTTCTTTGATACAGCATAAAGCAATGCCGCACCCGAAGCCCCTAAGGCTCCTAAAAATGTAATAGTAAGAAACATATCTTATTCTAACTTTTTCAAAGTGTATTGATACTTCTTGGTGAAATAAGCGTTGCACAACTTAAGGATGACAAAGTACACTACCAATGCCCCCAATGCCGTAGCGTAGCTCACAGACTCTGATACCAAAAAGAAGTGATTGGCTATGAAAACAATCCCGACCAGCAGTACCAGAGGAAAGACAAATGCAAAAAGTATGGCATGATAAACGTTGAACAGTGGTTCGAGGCTGACTTTGTCTCCGGGTTTATAGCTTTCCGCATGGGGTGTCTGCACAGAAATGTCTATATGTCCTACATCGGAGGCAAGGCAAGCCCCTTTGGCATGACACTCTTTGCAGGCGCTGTTGCGCTCCATACGCACATATACCGTATTGCCTAATGCTCGAGATACTATTCCGCTCTTACATGTACTGGCTTTTGTCATTGTGGTAGATTAAGTAATAGTAATGCAAAACAAAAGTAAGTTTTTTTACTTAAATAGCCAATCCTCAAGATCACTATTTAGCAATAGGATTACCTTATCCTTATGTTTTATCTTGCAAGTAAATGTAGCTTGTCTATGTTAGTGTAAATTTCCCTACAAATGGGGAGGTCTATTCCGAGGGACAAAGGTAGTAAAAGGAAAATTAAATAAAAGCATCTTGATACATTTTTGGCAAGACAATCTTCTTTTTTTCTCTTTTCGTGCCGCGAAGATCCGGAATAAGAGGATACTTTTTTTCTTGTCGAGAATATAAAAGAGTCTGAACCCGTTCATAAAATGAGCTGAACGTTGAAGAAAAACAGATTGAACGTGTACAGAGTTATAAATCAAATCTTTATTTGTACACTTCAAGGCTTGATTTGTAGCAGTCGGCTCCCGGTTTTCAGAAATCAAACCTTGCTTTATCTTCTTTAATCTGTTCAGGTCAAGTATTGAAAGTGATAAGAGCAACTTTTTTCCGTATTAAAACCTCTTTGCAAATGCTTCGTGGTGTGAGGTGGAAGGATTATGCCCAAGACCGCTAAACAGATTCGGCAAAACTCTATAAACAGATGTCGGAGCATCCGGCAACTTGCCAAAATCCCAACATTTATCATGCCTAACTTCTATCTGTCTTTATTCTTGGATTGCCTTCTCCTGTTATTTTTGCTTATATTTGCGAGGGAGGCATGTGGTTTTTGTGTCTCTCATACATGGTAATCGAGTGAAAACCTTGACAGTAGTAACACTAAAAAATGAAATTATGAAAAAGATTTTAACCTTAGCTTTTATGCTTTTCTGTATGACTGCCGTTGCTCAAAATCGTCCGACATTTATTGTCCAAGCCGGATATCAGGGAGCCAATCTTACCGATGCAATAGATGTAAAGATGCTCCATGGATTTCGTGCAGGAGTTACCGTAGACTACGCATTTATAACCTTACCCACTTATGAACTTTCTTTGCAAACCGGTCTCAACTATTCGATGAAAGGGTATTGGGAAGAGACACACATTACAACCGTGGGAAAGGTCAAATCTACCAACAGACTTCACTATTTGGATTTGCCTGTTCTTATCAATAGCAGATTCAAACTTTCTGATACTTTCAATGCTTTTGTCAATGTCGGTCCGTATATTGCTTATGGATTGTCCGGGAAGTATACTGTGGAGACTAAGAAGGGAGATAAAAAGACAGATGAAGGTAATCTCTTTAAGGGAAGTGGTGATGAAAAGTCTAAACTGCATCCTTTTGACTTTGGTGCTCAAGTAGGTGTCGGTGTCGAAATGAATCGTATCATGCTTGGTGTCGGAACTCAATATGGGCTTGCTAAACTTCTCAGAGACAGCGGCCGAAGTGCCAAGAATATAAGCTTCTATGCCTCTGTTGGATACAGATTTTGACGAAGCATAGGTGCTGATAGGTATAAAAGATAGATATTGAGGCAGAGAGCGGAAGGTCGGTCCGTCTCTCTGCCTTATTTTTTATCTTGTCGGTACATAAACGAAACAGCCTTTACACTCATGTTTCTAATGTCTATCCATGAGGAAAAGAGCTCTTTGTTTCTTCTTTCCGACTACTTTTTTTACATTTGTGCCGCATAATTGAAAAACAATAGCAGAATGAAAAGGAAAAACGTATTCGGAATCTTACTCATGCTCTCTTGTATGGCTGCATTTGTGAGCTGTTCTCAAGAGACAGATACTGATGATAGAGGATTTATGAGTCAGGCAACAGTGGCGAAAAGTAAAGAGGGTAAGTATCTGTGTTATCTCGATGGCGGAGGTATCGTTACCTCCAAAAGTGCTGTCTTGGACGGCATAGAGAGAGGATACTTTGCTTTTATGTATAAGGAGTATCAGCGCAAGACGTCGGGGAAGAAAGAGCTGTTTATAGACGATGCCGTTGTTGCCGGGTTTAAGAAATACAGAGTGGCTTACCCTTTGACCATCAAAGAGGCAAAAGAAAGAGGTATCACAGATCCGGAAAACAGCGAAGAGAATGCGGAGTTTTTGCTATCCGGTGTGTGTCGTGGCTTCTTTGATGTGGTAGTCGGTACTTCTGTTCGGAACAGATCTACGGGGGAAGTTGCAGGCACGAAGGTATATCTTGTCTACGATCCGGGCAATCAAACTCCCAATACGTTGATGTTCAAACTTTATCGTAATCCCGGAGTATCAAAGACATGGACCGCTAAAGAGATCGTTAAGGAAACAGTTTCTTACGATATTTCATCCTTATATTCGCTTCAAAACTGGGCGGATTCGGTTACCATTATCGTGGATGGAGGTGAAGAAATTCAGCCTTTTAAGATCAGCCGGAACGACTTTATCAAACCGGACATAAACATAGATCTGAACAATTAGAGGCAGATTGCACTTCTCTTTGTGCCGGACAGGGGAGAGGACAGATCGCTTTCCCAAAATGGTAGAAGCCGGACAGAAACCGGCTTAAGAGCTCAAGGAGCAGCCGGTCATCATCACAACAGCCTAAACAAAAAAGGTTAGCCATCACTCTTGGAGGCTAACCTTTTCTGTTGTTTTAGGTTTGACAAGAATCAAGCATCGCTCTCTTTCTCCTTGACATCTATTTCAAGGAAATGAGAGAGGTCGTTCTTTTCATTGTCTATGTATGAAGCTTCTACAATACCGAGAGACTGGTTGGGAACAATGGTAAGCCCTTTGCCGTACTTCTTTCTCCATTTGGCTTGTATGGAACCGAATGAGAGGAATCCTTTGGTCAGGTATGCCGCTACGAATGGATGCACGTGTACATCGAGTTTATTGACATTCTCTTGCTTCATGAGCACTTCTATGTTGGACTCTACTTCTTCAACAAAGAACAGTGTGGACTGTATCTTGCCTCGTCCTCCACAAGTAGGACAATCTTCTTTGGTGGATACCGTAGTTGATGGGCGTACACGCTGACGAGTGATCTGCATCAAACCGAACTTGCTGAGGGGCAGTATGCTGTGCTTAGCCCTGTCGGAAGCCATCACTTCGTTCATGTACTCGAATAGCTTTTGCCTGTTGGCTGCTACTCCCATATCTATAAAGTCCACCACAATGATGCCTCCAAGATCTCTTAAACGGAGTTGCCTTGCAATCTCTTCCGCTGCGGAGAGGTTTACATCTATGGCTGTATCCTCCTGATCTTTGCTTCCTCTTGCCCGGTTTCCGCTATTGACATCTATCACGTGCATGGCTTCGGTCTGCTCTATAATAAGGTATGCACCGCTTTTATAGGTAACCGTCCTGCCGAATAGGTTTTTGATCTGTTTCGTGATACCGAAATGGTCGAATATCGGAGCTTTCTCTCCGTAATATTCTACAATGCTTCCGCGTCCCGGATCTATGAGTTCAATGTACTCTTTTGTCGCATCCAGCACATTCTTGTCATTGATATAGATGTGCTTGTAATTGGAGTTGTAGGTGTCTCGAAGCAGGCTCAGGAGTCTGCTTGTTTCTTCGTGGAGAAGCAGGTTTTTAGGCTTTTTTGCCAATGTTTCTGCTGTGTCCTCCCACTTTTTGATGAGAGATCGCAACTCGTAGTCGAGCTCTGCCACTCGTACTCCTTCGGCAGATGTCCGTACTATTACGCTTACATTCTTGGGCTTGATGCTCACCACGAGCTGTCTCAATCTTGCCCGTTCTTCTGCGGAGCGTATCTTCTGAGATACGGAAACCTTGTCTTGGAATGGGATCAGAACCAAATATCTTCCTGCGAAAGAGAGTTCGCCCGACAGTCTTGGACCTTTGGTGGAGATGGCTTCCTTGGTAATCTGTACCATCACTTGGTCTCCTGCTTTCAGAATGTCGGCTATGGCCCCATCTTTGCTGATGTCCTTTTCCAGCTTCATCTTCTTCCAAGATGGCTGGTCCCCACTCTTCCCTTTGTTTTTCTCTACGTCTTTGAGAAAAGATTGTACCGAAAGGTACGATGCTCCAAGGTCTCTATAGTGTAGAAAAGCTTCTTTCGGGTGGCCTACATCCACAAAGGCCGCATTGAGTCCGGGCATTATCTTTTTGATCTTGCCCAGATAAATGTCCCCCACGGCGAAAGCTACATTTTGTTTCTCTCGCTGAAGTTCTACCAGCTTGTCGTTTTCTACAACGGCGATAGATACTTCCTTGGGTTGTACGTCAATGATGATGTCGCTTTTCACACGGAAAGTTTTGTTTGTCTTTTCTTTTCTACTTGGATTGGTGTGGTAACAAAAAGAACAAACGCATTATCTGAAGGTTTACTTTAGATTGATGCGTTTGTTCTACCTTATGCTACCTTAGTTAGATGTGCTACTCTAAATTGAAAAGCCGTTAAGCTGCAATCTTGAGGTAGCGAACAGAAGCTCACATCTAAAGATGGCTTATTTACGCTTTTTATGTCTGTTCTTTCTTAGTCTTTTTTTTCTTTTATGAGTGGCCATTTTATGCCTTTTTCTCTTTTTTCCACTTGGCATGGTAGTAATGTTTTTTATGTTAAACTTTATCTTGTAGTAGTCTTACTTTGATCTAACAATGAGGAAAGCCTTATTGTTTGATTTTTGAAGTGAAAGTCTTAGATGGCTTGAATGCAGGGATCTTTCTCTCCGGAATTTGGATCGTAACGTTCTTGGAAATATCTCTTGCCGTCTTGCTGGCACGAGTCTTCACGATGAAGCTACCAAACCCTCTCAAATAAACGTTCTCATCAGAAGCAAGAGCATCTTTTATAACTTCCATGAACTTCTCTACCGTATCCAATACGAGATGCTTTTCCAAGCCTGTATCTTTGGCTATCTTATTTACAACTTCAGCTTTAGTCATAGCTTTTTTCTGTGTATTATGTACTGTTATTAAAATATTTAGCGAGGGTCAAATGCCAACGGAATGCTATAAAAGAAGCCTTGAGGCTGAATAGCTGTTTCCGAAAGCGTGGTGCAAAGATACTCTTTTTTCTTAATAGTTAGCACCTTACTGCTACATTTTTTACTTCTAAACCTCTCTTCCTGTTCGGATAGGACGCTTTCCCTTGGTGCTGTTTCTTACCTTATTATATAGGGTCATGCGGAATGTTTTCGGAGGTGTAAGAATTTTCTTTGGGTATCGGATGGTCATGCGAAAGAGGGTGAACTTACCTATTTTGCTATTTTAACAAGACTATTTTCGGGGCAGAACCTGCTCTGTGAGCTGTTTTTGAGGTTAAAAATACCTACTTGTGGGTAACATTCTGAAAGGATCAAATGGCTACCTTTGTTCCCGTTTAGTAGAAAAATACATATCAACAATAACTAATCATAAGTAATAATGAAAAAGAGTACATGTCTATCTCTGTTGGGCTTGTTCTGCAGTGCCACTTTTGGTGTAGGACAGATCTATGCGACTCCCGACATTGAAGTAGAACAGCAAGCCAGAGTAACCGATGCGAACATTGTGGGACACGTGTTGGACTCAAAGACCGGAGACCATATCGCCGGAATCAGTATCAGGATTAAAGGAACACCTTTCGGTGCTTACACGGATGCTTCGGGACACTACCGAATAGTGAATATAAAGCCCGGCAGATACACCATTGTGATGCAGGGTACAGGATACCTCACTCAGGAGAGAGTGTTAGACATCGTTCCGAAAAAGACTGTCGAGGTAAACTTTACAGCTGTGGAGGATGTGTTGAGATTGGATGAAGTGGTTGTAACAGCCAATCGTCAGGCAACTCTCCGTAAGTATGCTCCTACGCTTGTGAGTGTCATCGGTGAGGCTCATTTGAAACAGAGCAATGCAGTGAATCTTGCACAAGGATTGTCTTTCCAACCCGGCTTGAGAGTAGAAAATAATTGTCAGAATTGCGGCTTCAATCAGGTTCGTATCAATGGTCTTGATGGACACTTCTCTCAGATTCTTATAGACAGCCGTCCTGTCTTCTCTTCACTTGCAGGCGTTTACGGATTGGAACACATTCCGGTGAACATGATTGATCGCGTGGAGGTTGTAAGAGGAGGCGGCTCTGCGTTGTATGGTTCTTCTGCCATTGCGGGTGTTATCAACATCATCACCAAGAACCCTACAAGCAACAGCTTCTCTTTCTCCAATAATCTGACATTCACAGGCGGCAAGACTCCCGACAACACTCTTGGTGTGAATGCGGCGCTTGTAAGCCCTGACGCACGTATGGGGGCGGTGGTGTTTGCACAGAGCAGAGACCGCTCCGCTTGGGATGCCAATGGGGACGGATACTCCGAAATGGGTAAGATCAACGGCAAGGCACTTGGTACGAGAGCATTCTTCAATATCTCTCCGACACAGAACCTCACAGCCGAAGCTCATACCATATATGAATATCGCCGTGGGGGAGATCATCTGGATCTCCCGGACCACTTGGCTTCCGTATCGGAACGCACCGAACACTACATCAACAGCGGAAACATCAAGTATGACCTCTTCTCGGAAGATACCAATCATCACCTGCAAGCCTATGCTTCCGGACAGATGATCAACCGCAACAGCTACTACGGAGGTATCGGCGATGGCGCCCTCGGATCTTTGGGCAAACCGACAGATCCTGCCAACTACGGCATCAACTACGGTTACACAAAGGGACGCACCTATATGGGAGGATTGCAGTATGAGTACAACATGGACAGGCTCCTGTTCATGCCGGCACAGTTCCTTTTGGGAACAGAGTACGTCTACGACAGCCTTTACGACATCATGCCTATCCGCAACTGGACTTTGGCAGAAGACGGCAAGACCAGCCTCTATCCTCCGCTCAATCAGGTGATACACAACTTCAGCCAGATAGGTCAGCTGGAATTCAAGAACGATATGTGGACCATTCTTCTTGGAGCTCGTCTCGACCAAAACAGCGCCATCCGCACCGCAGACGGAAAGAGTGTCAAGCCTATTCTATCGCCTCGTGCCACACTTCGTTTCAACCCGAACAGCAGTATCAACCTCCGCGCCTCTTACGCCAAAGGGTTCCGTGCACCTCAAGTGTTCGATGAAGACTTGCACGTAGGAGTGGTTCAGGGAGAGGTACAAAAGATCGTGAACATCCCCAATCTGAAACCGGAGTACAGCCACAGCTTCAGCTTGAGCTCCGACATGTACTTCAACACCGAAAGCGTCCGCACCAACATCTTGGTAGAAGGGTTCTATACCCGACTCATCGGAGCATTCAACACCGAGTACGTCAAGAGCGAAAACGGCTTCAAGATCTACAACCGCATCAACGGCTCCAATGCAACAGTATATGGTCTCAACCTCGAAGGAAAGCTCGTGTGGAACATCCTCTCCGTTCAGGCAGGACTTACACTCGCAAAGAGCCAATGGGACGTGGCACAAGCCACAGGAGCAGAACGCTCGCTCCTTGCCGGAGAAGATTCGGACAACCCGAAGAACATAGACACAGCCAAGGAGTTTGGACCCAAGACCCTCGATGGCTTTGCCTCCAAGATAGAAGACGGCAACCGCGTATATGACGAAACCGTGGAGATCCTCTCCAAAGACTTCATGCGCACACCTAACGTCTACGGATACTTCACCGTGAACATCAATCCGGTAAAACCTCTCAACCTCTCTCTCACTGCCAACTATACGGGAACCATGAAAGTGCCTCACGCCATCGAAGTGGGACGTATGTCTGCCGTGAAAGACATCGAACTCGTAAAGAGCGGACTCAGACCCGACACTCGTGAAGAAGAAAACGCACCGATGTGGGGCGTCGTAGAGCAGACACCGCAGTTCTTCGACCTCGGAGCAAAAATCTCTTACGACTTGCGCTTCTTCTCCGCATCAACCCTCCAGCTCTATGCCGGAGTAAACAATCTTCTGAACTCGTTCCAGAAAGATTTCGACTCTTACGGATTCCGCGACAGCGGTTACATCTACGGACCGACACAACCATTCTCCATCTACTGCGGAGCAGTCATAAAGTTCTAACAGAGGAGAAAACATACAGACAAAAAGACGGGCAGTGTCGGAGCGAATGCTCCGGCACTGCTTTTTTGTACCTGCATCCCACTCATCTCTCCCTTCCCCGGTTTCTTATGATTCTTTTCGAATTTTTGCTGGATAGCTAATTAGTATTTTCAGAGTTGGTAATTATCGTTTTTCGGATTGGTAATTGTCGTTTCGACTCAAAATCTGTGCAGTGGTTCCGGTATTAGTTATTACTTTTGGATAGAATTCATTTAGAAAGAGGTGTGTTGATATTTGTTTATTGTCTATTTATCGTGATGAAAGGAATTAAGGAGCGTCTTTTGGAAGCATCGGAAGAGAGTATTCGGAGTTTTTCGGTCAAGCTTAAAGTTTCGGATAATCCGGAAACCGTCATTGGAGTACGTACCCCGGTGTTGAGAAAACTGGCAGGGTCTCTTAAGGATGAGTATCCTTCTTTTGGCGCATTGCATGAAGAGCTGGAAAAGCTCTTGCCTCTGTATTTTGAAGCGAAAATGGTGTATGTCTTTGCTGCCGCGAAGATGTGCCGGTCGGAAGAGGAATGGCTGCTGTTCTTCAAAACAATCTTGGCACATCTGGACGGATGGGCTGTGTGCGATGCTGTGCTGTCGGATGTGGGAAAGGTATTGAAGAGAGATGTCGTGAGGAAGGCGTTCGAGTCCTGCTTCTCGCTTCGTGAGGGGTTGCCGCTGTATGGGATAAGGGTGTTTCTGACAATCAGAATGTATTATCACAAGCACGGATTGGAGAGTTTGGACGATATATTGGCAGATATCAATGCGACAAAACCATTCTGGAATTATCTTACCATACGTCAGGCGGTCTCTTGGGCACTTGCAACAATTAGCATCGGGGAGTTTGAAGGGATATTGAGCAAGTGGTATATGCCGATATTGAGGAATGGTGATCGGACGGAGGAGGAAGATCTGACCATAAAGCTCTACAAGCAAAAGATGAAGGAGTCGAGACGGATACCAAGAGAATGGTGTGAGAGGCTTTAGTTTGGCAGACAGAGGGATTTTTGTAACTTTGGCATGCGAATCCTTAGCTCAGTTGGTTTAGAGCGCTGCCTTGACAGGGCAGAGGTCGCCAGTTCGAGCCTGGCAGGGTTCACTCAGTATAGCTTGACAATATAAAGGCTGAAAGTTTCCGGGTCCAAGAGAGATATATTCTTTCTTGGATTCGTTTTGTTTTATGTCTGTATGTATAATCTTTTGAGAGGAAGGTATGGAAAGGAAGAAACTTTCTCTGTGTGAGATTTCTTTGCTATAAAAAAGGATGATAGCTCAAGCTATCATCCTTTTGCGGTATGGACGGGACTCGAACCCGCGACCCCCTGCGTGACAGGCAGGTATTCTAACCAACTGAACTACCACACCGATCCGCAAACTATTTCTCTCGTTTGCGTTGCAAAGGTATGATAAATATTTTACTCGTGCAACACTTATCGCTAATTTTTCTTTGGATTTTATTCATCTCATAAGCTCTGAAGTTATGAGGTAAAGAAAAATCTCGCTTTGAAGCTGTATCAAAGCGAGATCCTTGAAACTATTTTTGTTTATTACGCCTCGTTTATTTGCGAGCCTTTTGTTTTTGAAGCTCCATTTGTTGTTTTTGAAGCTCTTCCATGCGTTGCATCCATTTGCTCTTCTTTATAGGCTTCTTCTTGTTTTCTTCCATCTTGGCAAGAAGTTTTTTTTCATTTACAAAAAGACGGAAAAGATAGGTTTGAAGTATGGTGATGAGCATGGACATCAGATAGTAGTAGGAGAGACCGGCAGCACTTTGGTTAAGGAAGAAGAAGAACATGATGGACATGAGGTATGGCAGCATCTTCATCCCCGGCATGGTGGTTTGTCCTGTACTTTGCTGACTGATATTCATATAAACAATCTGAACTATTGTCATCAATAGACAGAAAAGGCTGATATGATTCCCGATGAAGTCTGAGATAAGCGGAATATGAGTGCTCCATGAGATGATATCATCGTATGTAGAGAGGTCTTTAGCCCAGAGGAAACTTTCTCCACGGAGATTGATACTTGTAGGGAAGTATTGGTACATCGCTACAAGGAAAGGCATTTGAAGCAACATTGGAAGGCATCCTCCCAGAGTGCTAGCTCCTGCGCTCTTATAGAGATTCATTGTGGCTTGCTGACGCTTCATCATGTTGTCATCGCCCGGGTACTTAGCATTGATCTCTTCCACTTGAGGTCTGAGTACTCTCATCTTGGCTTGAGACATGTAAGATTTGAGCGTAAATGGACTCAAGAGCAGTTTAATGATAAGCGTGAGCAATAGAATGATGATTCCGTAATTGCCTGTTATGGTTTCAAGGAAGTTGAATATAGGAATGATGAGCCAGATGTTGATGAATCTGAACCAATCTCCCATGTCTATGATTTGGGTAATCTCGTTATCATTGCCCCAAGCTTTATCTACCTCTTTGAGGAGGTCATAGTTGTGTGGACCGATGAAAAGGTTTAGTTTTTGACCTTTATCCGATACCGGAATAGTAAAGTTGGCTGTGAGTTTTTTTAGCATGTTGCTCTCACCCAGTATCTGACTTTTAAGAGATACTTGTTCTATGTGTGTTGGGGAGTAGAGAAGAGTAGAGAAGAACATGTCTCGGAATGCAATCCATTGAACTTTCCCATTTATTTCTTCCGTAACATCTTTACCTGTATTGAGCTTTTCAGTATCTTCTCCGCTCTTTTTGTAAGCCAAGCCACTGTATCTTTGTTCATTCTTTCCACTTTTTTCGTTTTGATAGACAGGGAGTGTCCATGAAGCATCAAGATATGGTGTATTAGAAGCCAATACGGAAGAGAGATGATTGTACTTTATGTCTATATCCAACAGATATTTATTTTGTAGGGTATAGATAATCTCCATGCCTATTCCGGAAGTGGCTTCCAAGCTGAATGAAACTTTATTTGGAGCTATCTGAGAACCCTTGAAGTAAAGATCCTTGGTTTCTATGATTCTGTTGCTTGCTGTAACAAGGGTATAGTTAAAAGAAGCATCTTCTGCCTTTATGAGCTCGATCGGGTTGCCATCATACTTATTGTACTTTTTAAGAAGAGCATTCGTGATCTGCGCTCCCTTGTTGGTCAATGAAATAGATATGGAGTCGTTTTCAAGTTTGAACTCTTCTGCACTACCTTGAGACGCTGTAGCAAACTCTCCATATTTATTGCTTGCCAAGAGAGATAGAATGCTATCTTTTTGTGTGCTGGAAAGAGAGTCGGGTAGAGAAACCAAAGATTGTTGGGAATGTGCCAGGCTATCCTCTGTGTGTTTTTTCTCCGAAAGGGCGGCTATTGAGTCTTGAGCACGATTATACGCTTCAATCTCTGCTTCAGATGGTCTTCCTACATATATAAATGCAATGAAGGCTATTCCAATAAGAATGAAGCCAATGAGTGTTTTTTTATCCATTAAATATCTGTTGTTTTTTTCTTTTCTATATGCCGATTACTTGCTGTTGCTGTTTATGCAGGCTTTCATGAATGCCATGAAAAGGGGATTTGGATTTATTACTGTACTTTGATATTCCGGATGGAACTGCACTCCTACAAACCACTTGTGATTGGCTATCTCAACCACTTCTACCAAGTTGGTGTGAGGATTAACTCCGGTAATACTAAGTCCCGCCTCTTCAAATTCTTTTTGATATTTGCTATTGAACTCAAAACGATGGCGGTGTCTTTCTGAAATGTTTTCTTTCCCGTATGCTTCAAAAACTTTGGAGCCCGGAGTAAGCTTGCACTCATAAGATCCAAGTCTCATAGTGCCTCCATAGTTGTGAAGATTCTTCTGCTCATCCATAATGTCTATTACAGGATGAGTGGTCGATGGATTTACTTCCGTGCTGTTGGCATCTGTATATCCCAATACATTGCGAGCAAACTCTATTACCATACACTGCATTCCAAGACAGATGCCAAGCGTCGGTACATTTTGTTGGCGAGCATACTTCAATGCTATCAATTTTCCATCTATTCCCCTTGAGCCAAAGCCCGGAGCGATGATGATACCATCCAAGTGAGCAAGTTCTGTTACAACGTTATCTTCTGTCAGAATTTCAGAAGAGATATATTCTAATTTCAATAGCTTGTGGTTGTATATCGCTGCTTGCTGGAGGCTTTCGTCAATCGATTTATAGGCGTCTTGTAACTCCACATATTTTCCTATCAATCCGATATGAATAGTTTCGCTGGCTGTTTTTGTTAGCTGTAGGAATTCCCTCCATGGCTTCATCTCAGGAGTCTCTCCCGGTTCAAGTCCAAAGTAGTTCAGTACATACTTGTCCATCCCTTGCTCTTGCAGAACGAGAGGAACTTCGTATATGGTAGAAACGTCGGCTGATTGGAATACAGCCTCTTTAGGTACATTGCAGAAAAGAGCAACCTTGCTACGAAGCTCCATGCTTAGGTCATGTTCTGTGCGAAGAACCAAAACATCCGGCTGGATACCGAGCTCTTGAAGTTGTTTTACCGAGTGTTGTGTCGGCTTGGTTTTAAGCTCTCCGGCGGCTGCTATATACGGAACATAGGTTAGGTGAATACACATGCAATTGCGTCCCAGCTCCCACTTGAGCTGTCTTACACTTTCTATAAAAGGTAAAGACTCTATATCGCCAACAGTTCCGCCTATCTCAGTAATTACAATATCGTATTCATTGTTAGAGCCTAAGAGTTTGACATTGCGCTTGATCTCATCCGTTATATGCGGGATCACTTGTACCGTTTTCCCCAAGTAGTCTCCTCGTCTCTCCTTTTTTATGACATTTTGGTAGATTCTTCCTGTCGTAATATTATTGGCACGAGTGGTGGGTATGTTTAGAAAACGTTCATAGTGTCCAAGATCAAGATCGGCTTCGTGTCCATCCGTAGTGACATAGCATTCGCCATGCTCGTATGGGTTCAGAGTTCCCGGATCTATATTGATATAAGGATCGAATTTTTGAATGGTCACCCTCAGTCCTCTGGCTTGAATTAGTTTTGCCAGAGATGCAGCTACGATCCCTTTTCCAAGAGAAGAGACCACGCCACCCGTAACAAATATATACTTAGTGTCTGCCACAATGATCAGTTTTTAGGAGTTAACTTATGAGTAGATTACGGAGTACAAATGTAACCATTTTTTACCGAAAATAGCCTTTGGCATATAAACAGTGTTATCTGTACAGTTTTATCTCTTTGTCGGATTTGAATAACTGTGTTTTGATTTTTTTTGTGGTACCTACATTATTATATGTCGTTCTCTATTTTGTTTGTTACTTGCTTGAAATATCTCGTATATGTTTGAGATATTTCCTATCTTTGCTGACGGAAAAATAAAAGACCTCGTAGCTCAGCTGAATAGAGCATTGGATTCCGGTTCCAAAGGTCGTGGGTTTGAATCCCGCCGGGGTCACTAAATTTTTTCTTCAAGTTTTTCTGTTCTCCTGTTGCGAGTTTCAAAACTATTATTTAACTTTGCATCGCAATTGAGAAAAGGAATGACTCCGTAGCTCAGCTGGTAGAGCAAATGACTCTTAATCATTGGGTCGAGAGTTCGAATCTCTCCGGGGTCACGAAAGGTCGCCTATGAGTGAATAGGCGACCTTCTTTTTTTTGATTTCGGGTTTTGTAGAATAAATTTTCTCTGGGTGTTGTTTAATCGAAATATTGTTGTAACTTTGCACCCACGAACGGGGAATGCCTGTTTGTAACTGAGTAGAGATCATAGATATATTGGACAATATACAACAAGTAGTACAAGGGACACTCCATTATAAAGTGGATATAGTGACCCTGTCAATTACCTGATTATAAAATAGAAACAAAATGACAAAGAAGAGTTTGATCCTGGCTCAGGATGAACGCTAGCGATAGGCTTAACACATGCAAGTCGAGGGGCAGCATAGAGTCAGCTTGCTGATTTGGATGGCGACCGGCGGATGGGTGCGTAACGCGTATGCAACTTACCTGTCAGAGGGGGATAACCCGGAGAAATTCGGACTAATACCGCATATACTTGAGATGCTGCATGGTATTTCAAGGAAATATTTATAGCTGACAGATAGGCATGCGTTCCATTAGCTGGTAGGTGAGGTAACGGCTCACCTAGGCGACGATGGATAGGGGAACTGAGAGGTTAAACCCCCACACTGGTACTGAGACACGGACCAGACTCCTACGGGAGGCAGCAGTGAGGAATATTGGTCAATGGGCGAGAGCCTGAACCAGCCAATTCGCGTGAAGGATGACTGCCCTATGGGTTGTAAACTTCTTTAGTAGGGGATTAAAGTTTGCCTTGCGAGGCAATTTGCAAGTACCCTAAGAATAAGTATCGGCTAACTCCGTGCCAGCAGCCGCGGTAATACGGAGGATACGAGCGTTATCCGGATTTATTGGGTTTAAAGGGTGCGTAGGTTGCTTTTTAAGTCAGTGGTGAAAAGCTGTGGCTCAACCATAGTCTTGCCGTTGAAACTGAGGAGCTTGAGTGTAGATGCTGTAGGCGGAACGCGTAGTGTAGCGGTGAAATGCATAGATATTACGCAGAACTCCGATTGCGAAGGCAGCTTACAAAGTTACAACTGACACTGAAGCACGAGAGCGTGGGTATCAAACAGGATTAGATACCCTGGTAGTCCACGCCGTAAACGATGATTACTAAGAGTATGCGATATAATGTATGTTCTACAGCGAAAGCGTTAAGTAATCCACCTGGGGAGTACGTCGGCAACGATGAAACTCAAAGGAATTGACGGGGGCCCGCACAAGCGGAGGAACATGTGGTTTAATTCGATGATACGCGAGGAACCTTACCCGGGATTGAAATGTGCATGACGTAGACTGGAGACAGTTTATACCCTTCGGGGCATGTATGTAGGTGCTGCATGGTTGTCGTCAGCTCGTGCCGTGAGGTGTCGGCTTAAGTGCCATAACGAGCGCAACCCACATTGTCAGTTACTAACAGGTAGAGCTGAGGACTCTGGCGAGACTGCCGGCGTAAGCCGTGAGGAAGGTGTGGATGACGTCAAATCAGCACGGCCCTTACATCCGGGGCGACACACGTGTTACAATGGTGAGGACAGAGGGCAGCTACCTGGCGACAGGGTGCGAATCTCCAAACCTCATCTCAGTTCGGATCGGAGTCTGCAACTCGACTCTGTGAAGCTGGATTCGCTAGTAATCGCGCATCAGCCATGGCGCGGTGAATACGTTCCCGGGCCTTGTACACACCGCCCGTCAAGCCATGGAAGTCGGGAGTACCTGAAGTACGTCACCGCGAGGATCGTACTAGGGTAATACCGGTAACTGGGGCTAAGTCGTAACAAGGTAGCCGTACCGGAAGGTGCGGCTGGAACACCTCCTTTCTGGAGCGAAGTATTCGTGTCTGTTGTTTATATAAATGACAGACAGCTATTACTTGGGTATGAAGGGTAATGTACCCTGTCTGCTTGTTGAGAATGTATTCAATAGTATAATATATCATTCGATCCGGAAGAGAGGGGTCGAAATGAGTGGCGTGAGTCTGTACGGAGTACGATCTGCTATCCAGTCCTATAGCTCAGTTGGTTAGAGCGCTACACTGATAATGTAGAGGTCGGCAGTTCAAATCTGCCTGGGACTACGAAAGAACTTCAACCGGCGGGATTGGAGGGACAACAACAAGACAACAAACTCTTAAGGGGGATTAGCTCAGCTGGCTAGAGCACCTGCCTTGCACGCAGGGGGTCGACGGTTCGAATCCGTCATTCTCCACAAAAAAGAAGAGAGTCGTAATGTTATCTGGCATTGCGACTCTCTTTTTATACCCTCTTTCTACTCCTAAACTCATTAAGTTTCTGTTTAAGCATTTAATTTTATTATCTTAGGAAAGGATATTCAAATACGAGCCCACATACCCAATTCTTGATTCCCTTTATTAAGTGTCTGAAAATAAATCAGATAGTTGGAATAAAACTCTCCCTTTGTCGTCTGTCTCTACATTTGACCTGCATTTATTTCCCAAATTCTCTCAGAAATAATTCCATAAAATCTGATTATCAAATTATTAGAGTTGTTGTCGAACTCCCACTCTTTTTCTATTATTATAGAACGACAACTTTTCCCTAAAATTTATCCCCTCTTTCTCTTCTCTATCCCTTTGTTTGCATCACTTTTTTCATGTAATTTTACGGCTATCAATCGTACCTTAGTGGAATTAAAACATAGAAACGGAGTCCGTTCTTTGTCAGCAGATTTACACTATCAATCGTACCTTAGTGGAATTAAAACGCGATTGGCTATCAGTTTCTTCAAGATGAGGCTAATGCTATCAATCGTACCTTAGTGGAATTAAAACAAGGATGATTATACTGATTTTGCAAATGAAACATTCCTATCAATCGTACCTTAGTGGAATTAAAACTTGGTTGGATGTTGTTCCAGGCGACAAAATTAGGTGTCTATCAATCGTACCTTAGTGGAATTAAAACGACTATAAAGATGTTTTTGAGCCTAAAGATTTCAAGCTATCAATCGTACCTTAGTGGAATTAAAACCTTGGTAATCAAGCTGGAAAGAGTTTATCTGTAATCCTATCAATCGTACCTTAGTGGAATTAAAACAATGCAGAAGGGTTTGTTAACATTGACCTATCTCTTCTATCAATCGTACCTTAGTGGAATTAAAACCTTACGCTTAGAGACGATGAAGTGCGTCTCACAACGCTATCAATCGTACCTTAGTGGAATTAAAACGCTTGTTGATGGTATCAGACTCCGCACTGCTGGGGTCTATCAATCGTACCTTAGTGGAATTAAAACATTATATTGATAGAGTGTAAACACTGGAAGCAAGATCTATCAATCGTACCTTAGTGGAATTAAAACTACTCATGACATAGAAAATACTTGAGTTCTCCATATCCTATCAATCGTACCTTAGTGGAATTAAAACTGCTGTAACGTTACGAGAGTCTTCGACGGCAGTGCGCTATCAATCGTACCTTAGTGGAATTAAAACGGAGAATAACAGGCAAAGAGTGGAGAGAGCTTAAGGCCTATCAATCGTACCTTAGTGGAATTAAAACGTGTCCTCGTTGCGATCTCCGGATCCGTCCTTGGTGCTATCAATCGTACCTTAGTGGAATTAAAACGAGAAAGAAGAACTTCCGGTTCATGAGCAGGATACCTATCAATCGTACCTTAGTGGAATTAAAACCTTCACGTTGCGCCCCAGCTCCTGCACCCTCTTAGCCTATCAATCGTACCTTAGTGGAATTAAAACAAACGATGGGCGACGGCGCGGATTCGGTTCTCGAACCTATCAATCGTACCTTAGTGGAATTAAAACAGAATGCTTTCTGATACGAGTTTTGATGCTTCGTTCACTATCAATCGTACCTTAGTGGAATTAAAACTGAGTACACAGCGGAATGGATTCCTCAAATATCTAACTATCAATCGTACCTTAGTGGAATTAAAACATGGGAAGAACGATAACCGGAGAGCTTATTAGTGAACTATCAATCGTACCTTAGTGGAATTAAAACAGTCTATCATACCGCTTGAGTCGGTTGCCGGCTATTCTATCAATCGTACCTTAGTGGAATTAAAACCGGCTAAGGACGCAACGCTTAAGGCGTTTGACAACCTATCAATCGTACCTTAGTGGAATTAAAACATCCGACAACGAGCGGTATCACGTTCATGCGAGGAGCTATCAATCGTACCTTAGTGGAATTAAAACGACATACACAAATACAAAACAAGAGAGGAGAGCTGACTATCAATCGTACCTTAGTGGAATTAAAACAATATATATGTGCAATATTCTCTACAACTTGTTTGTCTATCAATCGTACCTTAGTGGAATTAAAACGACATACTCCATATGATAACCATCATGTTCACTTTTCTATCAATCGTACCTTAGTGGAATTAAAACGGTTCAAGATATGTTGATAAGTTTAATCTTATTTTTCTATCAATCGTACCTTAGTGGAATTAAAACAACGCAGACCGCGCAGCACTCAAGGCAGAGATAGACTATCAATCGTACCTTAGTGGAATTAAAACTAGCTTCGTCCAGCCCGTAGCCGTCCACGACGACCGCTATCAATCGTACCTTAGTGGAATTAAAACAGACATTGCTGCTATCGGATAACGAAAAGCAAATAATCCTATCAATCGTACCTTAGTGGAATTAAAACTGTCTCTTGAGATCGAGAAGGACAAGAACTCCTCTACTATCAATCGTACCTTAGTGGAATTAAAACGCACAAAGAGCTTTGAGCTCAATCCTAAAATTTTGCTATCAATCGTACCTTAGTGGAATTAAAACAAGCTCCGGGCGACTTGGGACGGGTGTTCGAGGGTCTCCTATCAATCGTACCTTAGTGGAATTAAAACCCTGAAAAGCAAGAGAACACTTTGCCTTTGTTCGTTCTATCAATCGTACCTTAGTGGAATTAAAACTATCTCCGCAACACAGACCCGCTCGCGTTGTAGCGTACTATCAATCGTACCTTAGTGGAATTAAAACTAGAACTGGAACAGCCCGCGAGCGCGGTCGTCCTCGCTATCAATCGTACCTTAGTGGAATTAAAACTATCCGTTAGCCATTTTATGGATTCGATACCCACCCTATCAATCGTACCTTAGTGGAATTAAAACGTAAAATACAAAGATGTGTACACAAGACGGTAATCTTCTATCAATCGTACCTTAGTGGAATTAAAACAGAGTCAGCAAGAGATGCAGACGCTATTTAATTTCCCTATCAATCGTACCTTAGTGGAATTAAAACGTTGCGACCAACTGCTGCATCTCTCTTTTGACTTCTGCTATCAATCGTACCTTAGTGGAATTAAAACATATAGAAACTTTAACACTCAAGCGCCACAAATATCTATCAATCGTACCTTAGTGGAATTAAAACCTTATCAATTCTGCGTCAACAATAATTATTACGAGACCTATCAATCGTACCTTAGTGGAATTAAAACATACAGAAATTATGATGTTGGGTTATCGTGATACACCTATCAATCGTACCTTAGTGGAATTAAAACTCAGTTCACCGTTTCTTGATTCTTCAAGCTCTTTTACTATCAATCGTACCTTAGTGGAATTAAAACCCGAGATGGCTAAGCCGTTCGGGAAAAGACCTGCAACTATCAATCGTACCTTAGTGGAATTAAAACCCTTAAGAACCACCTCAAATAGGATATATACTTAGCTATCAATCGTACCTTAGTGGAATTAAAACTCTCAAAGGATTTTCTCATAGCTTCATTTGTTGTGGCTATCAATCGTACCTTAGTGGAATTAAAACCACCCTGCTGAGGTGGGGGTATTGGGCAATTATGCTCTATCAATCGTACCTTAGTGGAATTAAAACTGAAATCATAATCTGAGGGGAAAGAAGATGCCTTAATTCTATCAATCGTACCTTAGTGGAATTAAAACTGTAAGGGGGGAGAAATGAAATATACATCCTCTCTCCTATCAATCGTACCTTAGTGGAATTAAAACCCAGTAGCCGTCTAAAGGCTCTTCCACCTTGAACCACTATCAATCGTACCTTAGTGGAATTAAAACATACTTTGGAGAGTTTTCCCAAGACCCGGTTCATCGCTATCAATCGTACCTTAGTGGAATTAAAACTGCAAGTATCTTGTCTCCGTGATAGCTGTTGCCCCCTATCAATCGTACCTTAGTGGAATTAAAACTCGTATGAATGCGTACGAGTCTTGAAGTAGTCTTTCCCTATCAATCGTACCTTAGTGGAATTAAAACGAATATAAACATCGTAGTGATCGTTTGCTTTGCTTTCTATCAATCGTACCTTAGTGGAATTAAAACATGAAGAGTTATCAAGTCGAAAATGTTCAGTTGAATACTATCAATCGTACCTTAGTGGAATTAAAACACCATACCATGTACAACGGACGATCACAGCAAAAACTCTATCAATCGTACCTTAGTGGAATTAAAACAGAAAGTTGAGGGACATACACTCGACTCTATGCTGACTATCAATCGTACCTTAGTGGAATTAAAACTATTAAAATTAAACGTTGTTTGTGTTGTTTGATTATCCTATCAATCGTACCTTAGTGGAATTAAAACGTTGTTACAAGAGAATAGCGACTCTTTACAACCACTCTATCAATCGTACCTTAGTGGAATTAAAACGCTATCGAGCCTCTATGGCACGATGCGGTTCTGGGCCTATCAATCGTACCTTAGTGGAATTAAAACCCTTCAGCAGCAATCGGGTCTGCGAAATAGATCTGCTCTATCAATCGTACCTTAGTGGAATTAAAACACTTTAATTATATCTAAATCCTTATCAGGATTATACTATCAATCGTACCTTAGTGGAATTAAAACCTAAGGTACGATTGATAGGGGGATGCGATAGTCGTTCTATCAATCGTACCTTAGTGGAATTAAAACCCCCTCTGTCGCGAGCTTCAACAATTCTGTCTGTTCTATCAATCGTACCTTAGTGGAATTAAAACTTCTCTACGAGAGAGATAGCGGCAGCCAGATTGATCACTATCAATCGTACCTTAGTGGAATTAAAACTCTCCTTCTCCGCCCCTATGACGATCGACATAGGGCCTATCAATCGTACCTTAGTGGAATTAAAACTTTCTTTTTTATTGTTTCAGGGTTACGGCAGTCTTCGCTATCAATCGTACCTTAGTGGAATTAAAACGCTGGGGGTGCTTGACGATATGCGTCCCATCCCACTCTATCAATCGTACCTTAGTGGAATTAAAACCTCAGGGCGCTTGTCTGATAGTGGTACGAGGGTTGGCTATCAATCGTACCTTAGTGGAATTAAAACCGCTCGTAGTCTCGTCGCCCGGCAACGTCTCAGCAAGCCTATCAATCGTACCTTAGTGGAATTAAAACCGAGATGTGGCATAATAATGAGTTGCCCGTTTTCGCTCTATCAATCGTACCTTAGTGGAATTAAAACTAGGGGAGGAGAAGGAGAGAGTCAGCACACTCGCAGACTATCAATCGTACCTTAGTGGAATTAAAACTGAAAGCTGAATTCGGGAGTCTCGTTATCTGCAAGCTATCAATCGTACCTTAGTGGAATTAAAACATCTGATGCAGAGGTGCAAACCCCTAACGGGCGCGTTCTATCAATCGTACCTTAGTGGAATTAAAACATACACGTCTCGGACGTTACCGCTTCCCATTTCCCCTATCAATCGTACCTTAGTGGAATTAAAACGTGATAAACGGAATTCAGTAGGAATTTTGTTTATATCTATCAATCGTACCTTAGTGGAATTAAAACAAAGTCCGTCTGTTTCTGCATCGACGGACAGGGTTCTATCAATCGTACCTTAGTGGAATTAAAACTTCCCGAAGCATTGAACTATAACGACTATCGCATCCCCCTATCAATCGTACCTTAGTGGAATTAAAACTTATGTATGCCTTTTTAAGCACTTCTTCGCTAACCCCTATCAATCGTACCTTAGTGGAATTAAAACATGCTCATTGCTTTATCTCTTTCTTTGCTCTCTTACTATCAATCGTACCTTAGTGGAATTAAAACTGAATTTGAACAAGTCCGTTTGGGTTCAAGACGACTCTATCAATCGTACCTTAGTGGAATTAAAACACACACCCCTCCCTTTCGTTGTGTATCAGCGCAGCCTATCAATCGTACCTTAGTGGAATTAAAACTGACTCGCTGGACAGAGCTAACGCAGGAGGCAGGGCTATCAATCGTACCTTAGTGGAATTAAAACAAATACAGATACCCGATAAATGTGGTTAGCTCTGCAACTATCAATCGTACCTTAGTGGAATTAAAACTCTGTCCCAGTAGAGCGTCTTAAAGATGTCTTCCCACTCTATCAATCGTACCTTAGTGGAATTAAAACCCCTTATTGTATAACTGCATATGGTACACCTATCTATCCTATCAATCGTACCTTAGTGGAATTAAAACATCGAGTGGGATATTTTATAGCGATACCGCTGTTGGCTATCAATCGTACCTTAGTGGAATTAAAACCTCTTATGCACCACTGCACGGTGGAGGAGATAACCCTATCAATCGTACCTTAGTGGAATTAAAACGATCACCCTGTCCCCCTCGGAGGTTACGTTCTGCTCTATCAATCGTACCTTAGTGGAATTAAAACCTCACTCGGAGGCAAGTGCTCGTCCCACCATGGGCTATCAATCGTACCTTAGTGGAATTAAAACAGATAAAATACCTTTTGGAAATATCGCAGATTACGACTATCAATCGTACCTTAGTGGAATTAAAACCCACGCGGATGGATCGAATGCTTTTATTGCCTGTATACTATCAATCGTACCTTAGTGGAATTAAAACTGATAGGTGTAAATTGTAGGTGTCATTTTGTTGTGCTCTATCAATCGTACCTTAGTGGAATTAAAACGAATTTGTATATACAGAAATAATTAACTCATAAACCTATCAATCGTACCTTAGTGGAATTAAAACTCCTTTGTGATTTCGCAAAGCTATCAGGACAGTTGCTATCAATCGTACCTTAGTGGAATTAAAACGCATCAAGTATCAAGGTAGAGCAAGTAAGAACAGCCTATCAATCGTACCTTAGTGGAATTAAAACCAGAACCACCTGCAGAACTTAGACCTCGACCGCGAGACTATCAATCGTACCTTAGTGGAATTAAAACCGCGGATATTGGGGAAGCATCGTGGGACCATAAACAACTATCAATCGTACCTTAGTGGAATTAAAACCTCCACAGACCCCGCCTCGCTCAAACTGTGTAACGCCTCTATCAATCGTACCTTAGTGGAATTAAAACCCATTCTCTATTATAACTAAGATTGTACGGTTTTCTATCAATCGTACCTTAGTGGAATTAAAACCAACTGCAAGGGGCTTCGGACGCTATTTGTCGGGGCACTATCAATCGTACCTTAGTGGAATTAAAACAAACTTAAATCTTATATCGTACTCCCGCAGTAGGCTATCAATCGTACCTTAGTGGAATTAAAACTTTCTCCGCTATTGAGCCTTGCAAGTATCTTGTCTCTATCAATCGTACCTTAGTGGAATTAAAACGTAGCCGTCCACGACGACCGAGATAAGAGGCGTGGGATCTATCAATCGTACCTTAGTGGAATTAAAACAAAATTTGCAACAGGGGGTATAGTAGGGGGCAGCAGCCTATCAATCGTACCTTAGTGGAATTAAAACCTCGCGACACTTGAAAGGCTCTGTGTATCGTACTCATCTATCAATCGTACCTTAGTGGAATTAAAACACCTTAAAGGGCGCATCGTCGGGGTTTGGCGCACCAATCTATCAATCGTACCTTAGTGGAATTAAAACACTATGGATGTCATAGTAGACAAACACTACAATGGCCTATCAATCGTACCTTAGTGGAATTAAAACTCGCATTAAATTTTTGTCTTGTGCAAAAGTCTGAAACTATCAATCGTACCTTAGTGGAATTAAAACATGAACATTCCAAAACATCTGATGACGGTTTTTAACGCTATCAATCGTACCTTAGTGGAATTAAAACTACAAAACAAAAAACACCACCGCAATGCCAAATGTCTATCAATCGTACCTTAGTGGAATTAAAACTTGTTTGAGGTGTATAAAGCATTGCTGCTTCTTGTTAGCTATCAATCGTACCTTAGTGGAATTAAAACCACGTGGTTCGTAGATGGGTTGGTTTCTGGCATCTATCTATCAATCGTACCTTAGTGGAATTAAAACGAGCTTTCGCAAGGGAGCTGAAGATGCTCTTCACGTTCTATCAATCGTACCTTAGTGGAATTAAAACGGAGAGGTCAAGAAATGGTGCGAGCATTATGATGCTCTATCAATCGTACCTTAGTGGAATTAAAACGAATTGACCCCTATCACGATCGAGGAGATGGTGGACGCTATCAATCGTACCTTAGTGGAATTAAAACGCTTTCCTTTCAGTCCAAGATATGCTCTGAGAGCATCTATCAATCGTACCTTAGTGGAATTAAAACGCGCATCTCCGTGAATATTTCTCCTTCCGAAATCGGGCTATCAATCGTACCTTAGTGGAATTAAAACCACAGAGGAGGAGATAGACCAAATATGGGCGGAAGCCCTATCAATCGTACCTTAGTGGAATTAAAACGCTTCGGACGGAAATTTCACGGATGCTTATATCCGTAGCTATCAATCGTACCTTAGTGGAATTAAAACCATCAAGGAAGCGCAAGGTTTGCGTGTAGAAGAAACTATCAATCGTACCTTAGTGGAATTAAAACGCGATAGCTCTCGCGTAAGGATCCTCCACGCCCCACGCTATCAATCGTACCTTAGTGGAATTAAAACGTCGCCTGTCGAGATAGACTGGAAAAAGGCATCTACGCTATCAATCGTACCTTAGTGGAATTAAAACAGGACTGACCCGCTGAGCGTTGTATCTCAAAGCGCTGCTATCAATCGTACCTTAGTGGAATTAAAACAACGCAGACAACATATATAACAAACATGAAGACGAAGCTATCAATCGTACCTTAGTGGAATTAAAACTATGTGTTTATGCTCTCGTCGTGCAGTACGACGCTCTTCTATCAATCGTACCTTAGTGGAATTAAAACATGCATCAAGACGACCGTCTCTGATTGCTGCGTCTGTCTATCAATCGTACCTTAGTGGAATTAAAACCACAAAATTGCCCCTTCGTTGCAAATATCTCGCTTGTCTATCAATCGTACCTTAGTGGAATTAAAACAACAGAAAAAAGAGTGGGCGAAGCTCCTTTTTACGACTATCAATCGTACCTTAGTGGAATTAAAACGTTTTTTGTGACTGAAGGGATACCCGAAGCGTTCGGGCTATCAATCGTACCTTAGTGGAATTAAAACCTATTGCGCAAAACGAAGCCTCTCTCACCGTCCACTTCTATCAATCGTACCTTAGTGGAATTAAAACCGAGATTCAAGAAGGGGCAGAAGATAGCTGTTCAGCACTATCAATCGTACCTTAGTGGAATTAAAACGAGTCGTCAACGACTACGGTATACAGAGGACACTTGGCTATCAATCGTACCTTAGTGGAATTAAAACTTGCAAGTATCAAGCACATAAACCTTCCCCCACTCCTATCAATCGTACCTTAGTGGAATTAAAACGGGACGGGTGTTCGAGGGGCTCTCGCAGAGCGTCGACACTATCAATCGTACCTTAGTGGAATTAAAACCCTGTACGGGGAGGTCGAGATAGCCGCCGTGGTGGCTATCAATCGTACCTTAGTGGAATTAAAACTTGTGATGCTGTCTGCTTGCGGTGAGACAGAGCTGGCTATCAATCGTACCTTAGTGGAATTAAAACTTTTGAGTGTGGATGTTACGGTGCATGTTTCAGCGAAACTATCAATCGTACCTTAGTGGAATTAAAACTCTGTTCGACATTATCAGTTGTTTTTGAAACGTCTTCCTATCAATCGTACCTTAGTGGAATTAAAACCTTTCAATTCTTAAGTGGATTGGAGTTTTGTATGAAGCTATCAATCGTACCTTAGTGGAATTAAAACTTTGGTTATAATGAGAGGTATGCTGAACTTAAGTCTCTATCAATCGTACCTTAGTGGAATTAAAACAAAATAATGAAAAAGACCAAAAACGAAATATTCAACCTATCAATCGTACCTTAGTGGAATTAAAACTATACTCCCCAGCTTATATTCTGTTTTGCAATGGACCCTATCAATCGTACCTTAGTGGAATTAAAACAAGGCACGAATAAGATTATCACGTTTATAGATAGAACTATCAATCGTACCTTAGTGGAATTAAAACACCTGCGAGGATGCCTGTCTCGAACTTGATTGTAGCCTATCAATCGTACCTTAGTGGAATTAAAACTTTTGAACTCGCTGCAGATTCGAGACAGAGCGGAATCTATCAATCGTACCTTAGTGGAATTAAAACTCCCAGGTCGCCGGGGGCTTTGGCAAGGGAGCTGACTATCAATCGTACCTTAGTGGAATTAAAACCGTCTACAAAGCGCATCCAGATCGGATATTATACGATCCTATCAATCGTACCTTAGTGGAATTAAAACTCTTCTTCTGCGTCAGACCAAAGATGCCTCCTGCGACTATCAATCGTACCTTAGTGGAATTAAAACAAGTCCGTCTGTTTCAGCGTCGACGGACAAGATTACTATCAATCGTACCTTAGTGGAATTAAAACCTTTTGTTTTTATCTTGTTGATATTCACCCCCATCCTCTATCAATCGTACCTTAGTGGAATTAAAACGGGGTGCTCGATAGGAAGCACCGTACCGACGTATCCTATCAATCGTACCTTAGTGGAATTAAAACCCCGAAAAATTTAAGGATGAGTTATTTAAGCGTGTCTATCAATCGTACCTTAGTGGAATTAAAACAAGAGATGAGAAAAAGTAGAGGACTCAGGAATAACAACTATCAATCGTACCTTAGTGGAATTAAAACGTTGGAGGTCCCCTTCGCAAAGGACATCATCACCTTGCTATCAATCGTACCTTAGTGGAATTAAAACGGGCGAACGAACGGACAAATAGTGTTCGACTACAAACTATCAATCGTACCTTAGTGGAATTAAAACAAGGCGTGCAGGACAACCAGCGTCCTGCAGCCGACGCTATCAATCGTACCTTAGTGGAATTAAAACAGTCTAATGGAACTTACGAAGTGTCTAAAGGCTTCCTACTATCAATCGTACCTTAGTGGAATTAAAACATGTAATTTCCCGCGAAAAGGTCGTTAGTGTACGACACTATCAATCGTACCTTAGTGGAATTAAAACTTGATGAACTCGATATTTCCCTTCAAGCCGGTAGAGACTATCAATCGTACCTTAGTGGAATTAAAACTGCTATCTCCGTCTATTGATACAACAACAGAGGATTCTATCAATCGTACCTTAGTGGAATTAAAACGCGATTGGCTACCAGTTTATTCAAGATGAGTCTAACTATCAATCGTACCTTAGTGGAATTAAAACAATTATTCGCGTCCGCAGCGAAGACTTGCATCTTGCTCTATCAATCGTACCTTAGTGGAATTAAAACCGTTGCCGTCCGCATCTGTAAAGATGAGATTGGCGTCTATCAATCGTACCTTAGTGGAATTAAAACACTTTATAACGGGCACAATCACTCTCACTGATGACTCTATCAATCGTACCTTAGTGGAATTAAAACCCTCGAAAACAAACTCATCCTGATAGACCCAACAGCTATCAATCGTACCTTAGTGGAATTAAAACAATAGTTGCCCGGTACGCCTCGCATCACTTCTCCCACTATCAATCGTACCTTAGTGGAATTAAAACTCCGGAATGTTCCGTTTTCGCCTCTCGTCATTATTGCTATCAATCGTACCTTAGTGGAATTAAAACACGGTCACAAAGTGGACGGTGAGAGAGGCTTCTTTCTCTATCAATCGTACCTTAGTGGAATTAAAACACAATGCAGAGTCTGTCTATTCCGCTCTGTCTCGCCTATCAATCGTACCTTAGTGGAATTAAAACTCCTTTATATATGTCGTTTTGACTTGAACATAGAAACTATCAATCGTACCTTAGTGGAATTAAAACTACCCATACCAGGAAGAGGGGATAAATAAAGCCTCTATCAATCGTACCTTAGTGGAATTAAAACACCCTCTTGGGAATCAAGCAGGGAAATCGTTGTCGGTCTATCAATCGTACCTTAGTGGAATTAAAACGCGATTGGTTACCAGTTCATTCAAGATGAGTCTAATGCTATCAATCGTACCTTAGTGGAATTAAAACGAAGAGCTTACTCGCAATGTTTATTTTTTTACTCCTCTATCAATCGTACCTTAGTGGAATTAAAACGCACAATCACTCTCACTGATGACTATTCGATTGACCCTATCAATCGTACCTTAGTGGAATTAAAACTTGGTACCAGCTTGAATCTTCTTTCGTTATGCACGCTATCAATCGTACCTTAGTGGAATTAAAACTAGCAAACCGGCTAAAAGAGAACAATCAGATCAAGTCTATCAATCGTACCTTAGTGGAATTAAAACATTTTCTCAAACCTTGGTATGCAGGAAGTCTCTAATCTATCAATCGTACCTTAGTGGAATTAAAACCAAGACAATCATTTGTTTCATTTGCAGTCTATTTTCTATCAATCGTACCTTAGTGGAATTAAAACCAAACGATGACGAGGCTATTTTGCACGCTATGCAGGCTATCAATCGTACCTTAGTGGAATTAAAACGAATATCCTCCTTTTTATGTCGCTTTCGAGGATATATCTATCAATCGTACCTTAGTGGAATTAAAACATTACATGCGATAATACTCTCAGGTCTTGGTGTAAACTATCAATCGTACCTTAGTGGAATTAAAACGCTCTACTAAAAATAGAGCGTTATCATAATATACGACTATCAATCGTACCTTAGTATCTTCGCTGTTGTTTGTTAGCGTATTTGCTTTGATTGTTTCAAGCTTCTCTTCTACTCGACAAACTAATGTATTCTCTTCATCTTCTACTTCGACATAGAAGATATTGTAGTCTTGTATCTTGTTCAAAAAGCGTTCATATTCTTCTCGTTGCTCTTCTGTTAGACTTGCGTCGAAATCTTGTTCAAATTCTTCGTTAAAAAGAAATCTGAAGAAATTATGATCTGATTGAGCTTCAAGTTCTATGTACTCTCTGAAAGAAATTTCGTGAGTATTTACTTGTTGTTCGTAACTCTCTCTCAGAACTTCAATCTTGCTGCTGTTAATAGTTATCATTGCTGTAATTGTTTTTAGGTTTATACTTGAG
The DNA here is from genome assembly GCF_000768895.1 of Porphyromonas sp. COT-108 OH2963. Classification (NCBI taxonomy): domain Bacteria; kingdom Pseudomonadati; phylum Bacteroidota; class Bacteroidia; order Bacteroidales; family Porphyromonadaceae; genus Porphyromonas; species Porphyromonas sp. COT-108 OH2963. The sequence continues at coordinate 40,354 of NZ_JRAP01000009.1, forward strand.
TTTTATCTTTGCACTGCAAAGGTAATGATAAAAATATTACAAACAAACAAAAAGTAATGTTTAACATATACTTTAACTTTATTTAGTAATACAAATAACATTACGATTGAATTATATAGTAATTTTGTGGTATCAGTATTAGGAGGATGGATAATATCGAAACATTACTAAGAGAGAGAGGTCTGACGAAAACCGCGCTTGCGGAATTGTTGGGCATCAAGAAGCAAAACTTAAACAACCTGATGAAAAACCCGACTCTGGAGACAATCAAGAAATTTGCATCCGTGTTGGAGGTTCAGCCGTACGATTTATTCAAAAAAAAAGAGACTCAAATATATGGGTATCTCGAACTCGACGGAGAAGTGAGAAAGGTGTCTTCTATTTCAGATCTCGAAAACATACTGAAGACGGCTAAGAAGGTTTAATATCTTTATATTTGCCACAATCGAACTTTGAGGGGAATTAAAACAACGGGCTATGGAGACCGCTCGTGCGACCTTTTAACTCTATCAATCGTACCTTAGTGGAGAAAAAACAGGGGCGAAAGTACAACGCTCTCGCCCCTGTTCTATAATAGCCCGATCTGGAAGTTGTGTCAGAAAGGTCTCTTCGGTATTCTTGCCTTGCCTGTTGCGCCTGTCAGGGCGGTTTTAATCTTCTTCTTGAGGTCTTCTACCTTTATCGTCCACTCCGGCTTGAGGTGTGCATAAGTGATGCTTATCCAGTCTTCTACAGCTCTGCATACAAGATACTCATGTATAAGTGTTTGCAGTAGATTTGCTGTTGTAATGGAGAATTTGTCATGCACGTTCATTGTTACATGATAAGACTCCGGAACATGGAACTCATTAGTGTATTCGCTCTTGTCGTCCACTTCATCTTTTGTTATTCTGTAAAGTAGCTCGACAACTTCATCAAAAGCAAGATTCAAGACCCTTGTAACTCTGTCGATGTTTCCATCTTGAGCAACATCTATAGTCATGTGTCTTGCGTTTTCTATCTCTTCGCTGATTACCTGCCCCTGAACATAGCAATAATTAGAGATGTCGTACAACAGAGCCTCACGACCGAAGCAGTATTGCAGCTTCTTCTTCCCTGCCTGTATCTCTAAATCACGGGGTATGTATATATGATAGCTCATTGTTATTATGACCTCACGGGTCTTTTTCTCTGATGTATAGATCTGATAAGGTTGTATACGTTCTCTTGAGACTTCGCGAGATACGTTGCAGAACCTTCTCTGTTTGTAATGTCAAACCAATCTGCTATTGATTTGTTAACTATGTACTGATGCGCCTCTGTTGCGATTGTGTTGGCAGAGGCGGAGTTGTAATTTTCAGGCATAGAGAGAGCCAGAGTGATATTGCTACTTGAAGAAATCAGGTTGTTTGAAGCAGTTGAGCTGCTATCTTCAATGTATTCAGATAGTATTGATCTGAGTTTGTTATAGTGATCTCCGATACTTCTAAGTATTTGATTTAGTTCTTCTTCGTCATTGTTTGCCTGCATATATGCAGCCTTGTCATGATTCCCATCGTCTCTCTTCGATCTACCTGTCAAAAATGTTTTGTTCTGTATGTCGTAGATCATCTCTGAGATATGTAGTGTAATCGTTAGATTTTTTCGTGCCATCTTATTTCTGTTTTATATTGATACTCGTTTTGGCTTTGCTCTGTAATATATGAGAGCCTTAATTTCTTTGAGTTGCCCAAGTGCTTGTTGTACGTAAGAAGAAGCAACATTCTCTCCTTTTGTCATTGTGAGCCATCTGCTTGATATAGAGTTGATAAAGTAAGAATGTATAGATGTCTCTATGCTGCTTCTTAGGTTTGTGTCGAAGCTCGACGGCATAGCAAGTGTAAGTGTATAGTCGCTTGAAAGATCCACTTTTGATGTTACCTTTTGAGTGCTAACTGCTTTTATGTACTCTTTAACCACCTGAGTGATCTCATCGCAAGTGCTGACCCAAAATGTCTCAAGCATCAGCCTGTCTGCATCAGATGTAAATACTTTTTCGTATGTGCTTTCGTCGTTCTTCGCTATATAAGACGTCGTCTTCGAGACCTCTTCATAGACAGACGTCTTTTTTATTGTTATGCTTATCTCTTTCATTATTCGTTATTCGTTGTTGTCTGCTTTCGATAGTTCAACGAGTTTGTCTTCTATTGTTTTAACCTTGATAGTTTGATCTTCAAACTGCACACTTTGCAACCTGGGTGCGCAGTATGGAAGAATTGCGACAAACGTTCTGCAATAATTTACTTCATCAAGAGCGTTCATTCTCTGTATAAATGTTTCCATGTTATTATCAACAAAGTCCTTGATCATAAGACGAACCTCTCTTGTGATAACATTTTCAGATCCTTTTTGTCTCCCTCCTCTTCTGACGCCTTTTTGTTTCGTCTCTTTGCTATTATCCATCTCTCGATTAAATACTTACGAGTTTAATATCTGCAACACTTCTACAAATATCGTATCGTACTTTCGCTCTTAGATTACAGATATTAAATTCTTATATATAAGTATATGTTACCAATCGCAATTGGAGCCGGAATGTCCGTTCTTGGAAGTGTCCTCGGCGGCGTCCTTCAGGCAAATGAGATGAGAAAAGCGCAACAAGATCTTGAAAGCAGAAAGCAAGCGAATAAAGATCTGTTCGATAGAAGGTACAATGAGGATGCAACTCAGAGAGCATCTGCTCTCAGAATGATCAACATGGCTTCTGACGCTATCCGCAACAGATCTAACAGGTCGGCAGGGGCTCAGGCTGTAACGGGCGCAACGAATGAAGCAATAGCGCTTGAGAAGGAGACCGCCAACAAGGCTATGACAGATGTCGTTTCTGACATTGTGGCGCAAAACGATTATAGAAAAGATGCGCTTGAAAGAGCCTTCTTAAATAGAGATGAGGCGTTCAATGCTCAGGTCGCTCAGATGAAACTCCAGAGAGCGCAAGGTGTTGCTGATGCTGTGAGAGGTGTCATGAGCGCCGGTGCTTCTTTTGCTGCCAATCCGCTCTTGTCGAAAGGAGGAAAGCAATGAGAACGATAGACGCAATAAGCAAAAGAAGAACATCGGTCCGGCAGGATTCCGGCACTGAACCCAAGCAAGGAACTGCGATCTCAGCCCCGACACTTCAACCCATATCTACTGCTCCGGCTATTCTGCCAAAGGTGGAATCTGATGTTGTTGTGAAAGCTCCAAACACAAAGATGTCCTACCAGGATGCTATAGATATATTAAATCAAAACCACGAAAAGAAGGAAGAAGAGATTGCAAAAAGAGAGGGCAGGAATATGCTGCTTGCTTCAATAGGCGATGGCATATCTGCTCTATCTAATCTATTCTTTGCATCTAAAGGAGCATATAGTACATACGATCCTCGTAATAGCCTCTCCGGAGCTCTACAACAGAGATATGATAAATTGAAAGCTGAAAGGGATAGAAATAGAGATGCCTATATCAACTATTCTTTGAGAGCTCGCCACTTCGACGATCAGAGAGCAGATCAGGATAGACGCTACAATCTTGCTACACAAAGAGAAAAACGAGATGCACAAGAGCAAGACGAGAGAATGAAAAGGGACAGAGAAAACCAAATAAACAGGGCTGCCCTTGATTATTACAAGATAAACGCAGCCAAATCGGATGCTGGCAGAAAGGAAGTGGAGGCTGCTTATCAGAAAGATCTGTCGCAGAGTCAAATAGACAGAAACAGGGCGGCAGCGTCAAGCAGCAGGGCTTCTGCCGCTAATAGCCTGGCAAGTGCGGAGAAACACAAAAAGGGTAAGACGATATCTATCCCGATAGACGGAGAGATTGTTGATATTGAGGCAGGTAGGATCAATTCTGCGACAATCGGGAAAGGTTTTGCAGACTTAGGTCTCAGCGATGAAAGAGAGGTCAGGTCTACACGAGAGAATCCATATCAGGGCAAGACGACCACCGTATCTCGAAGAAAACTTACAGACGACGAAAAGCTTGTACACATTATAAATGAAGCAAACAATGGAAATGAGAGGGCGAGAGAGTTTGTGTACAAACTCGCCGGGAAAACAAAACCTAAAGCAACATGGAGATGGTGAAAGCGCAAGATAAAGAACTGAAAAGAATATATCAAACACTGTCGAAGAATTTCGATGGCATAGGATCTGAAGATGAGTTCAAGAAGAGAATGCAAGATGAGGGTAGCCGAAGGAAAGTCTTCGACTACCTTAAAAGCATAGACGGTAGTCTGAAAGACTTCGACACATTCTCTGATAGAATTGTTGTCCGTCCCAATCTCAATATGAGAGTATCTAACGAGTATGGGGAGGAGGAATTTCTGCCAAGGCGAGGAAGTAAAACAACCATACAAGATAATTCAAAAGACGGGTCCCCTTCTCAGAGAAACAGCACTCCCATAAGACGATTTGATGAAGGTTTTATGCAGGGAGGTAAGGCGCTTATACAAGGTGGGAAAGCTCTTGCGGGAGAAACTGCGAATCTATTTACAGGATCGAGCCGTGATGCCTCTGAGGCTATCAAGGTTTTGAATGATTTTGATGCTCTTGGAATAGACATAGATAGCTACGAGAAATCTTTGGGTGCCAAATTAAAGTATAGAGACTATCTGTACAGCAAAGCGCGCAGGGAGTGGGGGGATATGTCTAAAAAAGATAGAGGCTTTATATCTGAGGCTTTGTGGCGCATCAGCAACCCGGAGCCACAGAGATACCAATATAACAAGGAGGATAATAAGGGAGCCATTAAAGCTCTAAGAAAGGCAATAGAAGAGTCCGGAGGAGATAAGAAGAAAGCTGTCGAACTGCTATCCAAGTGGTCTAAAGACAAAACATGGGGGGATGAGATTATATCAGAGGCGGGCAAAGAACTTTCAGAGCAGAGACCGGTAGAGGGCGCTGCTTGGTTTGGCAATCTCCTTCCTCAGATGGTGCCAAATATAGCAGCTGTTGCAAGTTCATTACATCCTGCCACGAGACCTCTCGCAAGACCTCTTGCGCAGATAGGGATGAGCGGGATGACTGCATCTGCGACAGGACAAGCAATGGCGGAGGCCAGACAATATAGCGAGCAGGAAGGAAAGAAAATAAGCGATGGAGATATTTGGAAGTCCGGTATCACATCCGGAGCCATTGAGTATGCAACGGAGAAGATCCCTCTTGATTATTTCTTTGGATGGCTAAAGAAGCCCGGAGTCAAAAACAGCATAGGGAATGCTGTAGGGAAGGTTGTTGAGGATAATCCCATAGCACGGCAAGAGATGTCTAAGCTTGCAGAAAAAGCAAGCAGAGAGCTTGGAGCGGATGCTTTTGGGAGGAAAACATTACTGCAACTCGCTAAAGATTCAAGCGTTGAGGGTGCGAGTGAATTCGCTGCTGAATACCTTGGAGCATTTGTTCCTGTGATATATCAAAACCCGGAAGATTATCCTACGCTTAGCGAGGCACTACGCAATGGATTCGAGGGAGCAAAAGCAGGTCTTTTCATGGGCGGGGTTATTGGTGGACCTAATAGGATCGCATCCAATTATGTCAACAAAAAGAGACGGCAAGCACAGGGAGCGGTCTATGTAGTAGAGTCTAAAGATGGGAATATATCGGAAGTCTTAGGACTTGACAAGAATAATAATTTGATTGTTCAAGATTTTGATGGCAACCAGTCTTCTCTGTTACAGAGCGATATTGCAGAATATACCTCTATCCCTTTTGAGCAATTCAGCAAAGGATTTTCCGATCAGGTAAATAATATTGCAGAGAAGAGCAGAGAAGAGGGGTATAGCATAGAAGATCCTACTCAGAAAAATCAAGCAAAGATGCTCTATGATAAGAGCAGAGAAGTAGTAGAGTCTATTTGGGGAGGAGATCCGGATGAGGAGCTGTTGAAATATGGCAATACACCTGCAGAGCAATTGCACTCCTTGAGTGAATCCGGAACAGATGAGGAGACCATACAGACAGTATCTGACTATATCAATGCTCGATCTGCCTACGAAGGCATGATTGATAAGGTCATAGAAAGTGTAGACCTGAAGATCTCCCAAGACAGAGAGACAATACAGTCTAACGCCAATAAAGATGGCAACGTATATACAACTAAGATACACGGAAGAGATGAGACTGAGTACTATATCGTTGGTGGGGACATTCATCTACTCGAAGACGGCAGCGGAGATGTAGATAAAGAAAGCAGTAGCGGAAGCGTTGTTGTTAAAGATTCATCAACAGGAGCGCTTGAGATGGTCTCTATAGATCAGCTTTCAGGCGTACAATCTACGCCCATTGAAGATCTCCTTTCAGAGCTTGAAACAACTGTTCGACAGAATGAAATGCAAAGGCTTGCGGGAGAGATAGATGGAGATCTGCCTTTCAATTCCGGAGATGTGTATGAGATAGATGGACCGGATGGCAGTACAAGTTCTGTGCAAATTCTTCAAAGCAATCCGGATGGATCTGTTGTTGTTTCTGATGGACACAATCAAGAGGTTGCCAAACGAGAGGATGTGCAGGCGCTTGTTGATCTGAAGAAGAGAAACGACCTATTCGGAAGAGCAAAAGACGAGGGCAATGAATCCCGGATGCAATACGAGCCGGGGAATGTTGTACGGCTCGGTGATGGAATTGAGGGGGAAGTCGTTCGTGGAGAAGATGCGGATGGCAATATACTTGTAAGAGTAGAGAAAGATGGGCAAGAGTCGGTCATTCAGCACCCATCAAAAGACATCGGAACGACTGATGTAAAAGATTCTGCCAATGATGTTTATATCCCTGATAAGATCGAAAATGAATCTGACTCAGAAGAACAAAATAAGATAAAGCCTCCTGTTGATAAAAATGGAAATATAGATTATGACTCCATTGGTGATGCGCAGATGTACGCAGATGCTCTTGTGTCTGAATTTCCGGACGACGTATCTCTGCAGTCCGAGATTATCAATGATGAGGTGGATAGGATTCAAGCGCAGATAGATCATATTTCTTCTCCTGAACAATCGAAAGGGAAAAGGAGGATTGAGATAGAGAGAGAAAAGAAAGCCTTGAAGGAGAGACTCCGAATGCTCAAACAAGCAGAGGAACTTCTTAATCCTAAAGATATTCAAGAGGATGAGACATCTGTTAGTGTTGCAGAAAATATAGATGCCTCGGAAGACAAACAGCAAGGCGATAATGAATTAGAGGATGAAGTTCCTGTTTCTTCTTTTATAGAAGAGATGAGGGAGAGCATAGATACCAATCCCTCCGAGGCGCAGAAAGAAGCCGGCAACTATAAGAAGGGACATGTCAAGGTGGATGGATTTTCTATTACAATAGAGAACCCTAAGAATAGTGAGAGAAGCGGAAAAGACAAAGATGGAGTGGCATGGAGCGTAACCATGCGAAATGACTATGGATATATACTTGGAACCAAGGGCAAAGATGGAGACCATATAGACATATTCTTGTCCGACTCGCCGGAGGAGGGGTCTGTCTTTGTTGTAGACCAAATAAAAGAAGACGGCTCTTTTGATGAACACAAGGTAATGTATGGCTTCTCCGGTATAGAGGAAGCCAAGGCAGCATACTTATCCAACTATTCACCCGGATGGAAAGGTCTTGGCAATATAACAGAAGTTTCTAAAGAGAATTTTAAGAAGTGGATAAAGTCATCCAAAAGAAAGACCAAGCCGTTTGCGGAGTACTCTTCTATGAACAGGGAGGAGAAAAATCCGGACTATCTAAACGAGTTGGAAGAGTTCAGAAAACAGACGGACACGAGCGGACGGACGAAGATAGACGAGGCAGCATACGATTCTGAAGAGTTGTACGCTCCTTTATTGGTTGATGGGATGCCGTCAAAATTGGCTGTATTAACGGCGGTATCAGACAATATAACAGACCCGGCTATTCAGATTGCCGTCTATGACTATTCTGACGAAATAGATGAAAAGACAAATGAGGGATGGCAGAAATGGGCAGACCTTTCAGATGAGTATAATAGTGGAACCAAAGCCCCCGACAAGGCAATAGAACGAGGAGATACAGGCTCATTGGGCTTTAGAACGGTAGATGCTGCTTTGGAGTTTGCAGATTGGTTTGAAAAGAAAAAGGCTGGCAGCATCCTGTTTAGAGAGGGTCAGACGAATGTTTATTCCGACGAGGAGCGGAGCATAATATCTAAAGCAAAGGACGAGGGGATATTTATGCTTGCTCCCAATGGCAATCCTACAAATCTCAATGAAAATCAGTGGGTGCAAGTTCGTACCAAAGCTTTCAAAGATTGGTTTGGAGATTGGGAAAAGGTTGCGAGGGTTGAGAAACTTAGGAAGTCTGAGCCCGTTATCTTGCAGGGCAACGAGCACGAGGGCAAATATGAGCTAAACAGAGATAGTGCTAAGGCTTGGATAAAGGATAATCTGAGAGGAGAATACACTATTTCTGACACAGGGGAAACTGTTGCAATAGGTCGAAAGGGTGTGAATAAGGCAACCTCTCACAGCATGGGCAATGAGGCTCATTTGAAAAGTCTTGTCGCAGTTCCGCAGTTATTGGAGAAATCTATTTTTATTGCAGAAGAAAAAGCAGAGAAAAAGGGGGCTCAATACCCAATTTATCGCTATTATATAACAGGTATTCAAATTGGCGGAGAGGATTATACTGCAAAACTAACTATAGGGGTAGACGAGAATGGGCGCAAATACTACGACCACGCTCTAACAGAGATAGAAAAAGGAAAGCTACTTGACCAATTAAACGGACAAGTAGCTTTAGAGAAAGGCTTTATATCAATGGGGGCAGAGCCTGATCCATCTGTTGCCTTATCTCGTGTCAAAGATACAAAACTTGTTTCTCTTTTGCAAACCAACGCCTCAAAGGTTGTCGACGAAAATGGAGAGCCAATGGTGGTGTATCATGGAACATTATCGAAAAGTCTGACAGAGTTCAGCAAAGATTTTATAGGCAGTCGTTATAGCTTTGATGATAAAGGGTTCTTCTTTATCAGTAGCAAGAAAATCGCGGAAGATTATGCGACATCAGAGTTTGATTCTTCTAAAAAGGGAGAAGTTGTTGATGCCTATGTGGAGCTGAAGACTCCACTAATAATCGATGATAATTGGTGCAGGAAAAACGGACTTGGCAAAAACATATTCAAAGATTATGATGTAATAGGTTTTTGGGATAGTTACCAATCTTTAATTATAGAAGAGTCTGAAAACAATGATGGTGTGATCATTTATGATGGGAAGTCCTCTATGGTTGTTGCTTTTGAACCTAACCAAATCAAGTCTGCCTCAGAGAATGTCGGCACATTCTATTCTGAAAATCCAAGCATACTATTCAGAGAAAGCGATACACCGCTAAGAGAATCTGAAGAAGAGATCTTTGCAAGAGGTCAATTATCTGATGATATACCTGAAGACTTCGCCTCTGTACACTTTGCCTACGAACCCGGACTTAGACACATATATGCGAACCCGGAGGCGTACGACAAGTTGGAGGCGATGTATAAAGAGAATGGCGGATATTTGGAAGAAGGGTGGGAATATGAGTTCTCGTCTGAAGATTTTACCCTGAAGAAAGGGTATGTGTGCTGCAAATCCTCAAATGAGTATGAGTATCCTGCTATGATACCGGGAGCCGGTGATGACAGCTATTGCGTATTCTTCGAGGGTGAAGAGGTCGCAAGGATATATGATGGTGTCGTGGCAAAGGTTGGCAAACTGCTTGATGTCTGGAAAAGGCAAAAGGGAGGGAGCTACGAAAAGATGGGTGTGCAAAAATCTGACTATTCGCAAGGCGGCAACCTTAAACAGATCAATGAGCGATTTAATGATGATTTATTCAATTTGACGGAAGAGAACGCCGGTAGAGTAATCTTATCGCTTGGAACTCCCAATGCAGTACTGAAGAGCGTTGGAATAAAGGACATGCCAATCCGTCTATATGGTGGTAAGGTGATAAAGAAAGCTAAGAAGCACGGCTATAAAGCAATCGATTTAAGGGACCTTCCTCAAGCTATGTCTGATCCGATTTTTATTTTCAAAGGAAGTCAGGAGAACAGTTTTGCGATCCTAACGGAATTGACCATTGGGAATAATAGTATTCTCATAAGCTTGTCTATAGGTAAGGGAGGTGCCGATGTTGATTTTAACATAGTTTCATCCATATATGGCAAGGAGAATAATAGTGTTCTTTCTTGGCTCACAAACGACAGAGCTTTGTATATAAACAAGAAGAAAGCTCTTGATTATATTGCCAGCGCTTCCGCTCCAATTGCGGATGCTAAACATAATAACCAAGAGCTTATCTCTGCCACAAAGGTAATAAAAGAATTTGAAAACCCAAGCACAGGAGATAAGGATGTTAGGCTTAGAGATGCAGATGGTGCGAATAAGGGCATCGGTAACGGCACTGAGCGAATCGAACAAGCGGTAAAAGATCTTGCCGAAAAGCTCGGAGAAAATATACGAATCGTCAAAGATGTAAGAGAGATCAAGAGCCTCAACAAAGGGACGGAGATTCGCATGCAACGATCAAAAGGATGGTATGATTTGTCTTCAGGGGAAGTCGTACTACTGCTTGAAAACGCGACAAGCGAGGCAGATGCAAGGGCTACTGTTTTTCATGAGGTGGTTGGTCATAAAGGTTTGAGAGAGTTGTTCGGTGATGATTTTGATGCTTTCCTTGATAGGGTTTATAGTCAAGTCTCTGTCAAATCAAGAGAGCGCATCAACGAGAAAGCAAAGGAAAAAGGATGGGACTTCCGCATGGCAACAGAGGAATATATGGCAGAACTCGCAGAAAGAGGTTTCTCCGATAATGAGGAGCATTCTTTTTGGAGGAAAGTGAAAAGCTTGTTCATGAAACTTTTGGACAAGGCGAGTGTTAAACTTGGATTCTCTTTGACGGACGACGATCTCAGGTATATCCTGTGGAGGAGTTATAAGAAGATGACCGATAAGAGCTTGCTTGCGGAGGCAGATAATGTCTCTATGAAAAACAAACTCGGCATAGGTGCTTTCAGAGAAAAAGGTAGAATACCGGAAAATAATTACCGAGACGAAGAGAAACCTGTAACCGGAGTGGCGAGAGAGTATTACGAAGAGAAAGTAAAAGGTTTCGGATATAAGATGATGGAGGGATATGTGGATCATTCAAGGGGTCTGTTGAAGTTTCAAGAGGCTCTTGAGAAAGAGCATGGCAAGCCAATCGAGGCTCACGAAAACGCCTATCTCGGTCTTAACAGGTTGAGTAGCGTTAATACTTTTGATATGGAGGATTACATGCTTAACTATTTCAAACCTCTCATGAAAAGCGTTGCCGATGTTTCCGATAAGAGCAAAAGCGGATACAATGATCTGTGCAATTACCTCATTGCAAAGCATGGTCTTGAGCGCAATGAATATATGGCAGAAAAGAAAGCTGTAGAGGCATTGTTCAAGGGTAAAGATGTAGATTCGGAGTTGGCAAGAAAAACAAAAGAGAGCTTCTTGAATGAGAAGGAGGCTCTAAAGAAGAGGCTTGAAGACAGAGAGATTTCTACGGCAGAGTTCAGAAGAGATCTTGAAGACTTGAGGCATAGATACCTCCCAAGGTATAGGAGATATAGAGCTATGGACCACTCAGGATTGTCGGCCTTAACCGGCGACCCTGTGAATTTTGAGTCGTTATCCAAAGAACTTGTTTCGGAGTACGAGAAGGGACGAGAGTCGGAAATACAAGGATTATGGGATAAGATTAGGTCTGCGACAGGCGAGACTCTGAAGAAAGCATATCATAGCGGCCTGATCAGTCGTCAGCAGTATGAGCATATAAGTGGGATGTATCAGTAAGTTATTATTATCCACATTACTGTCCTAGAGGGCGACCAAATCGGAATACCTCGACCCTGTCTCACAAGCAAACACAAATAGGTTTCGGATAATTACAGACAGCCCTTTAAGATCAAGGTTGTACAAACGCTCTATCTCATCATCGGACGAAGCAACCGTTGTAACCTCCTCAATGCCCATCTTGTAGTCCGAGTAGTCTCTGCGGGCATCATATCCATCACGCTTGAGGCGATTTAAGGTTGAGATGATTGCTTGTATTATTTTGACGACCGTGTTGTGTCTAAGCTCATAGTTCTGCCGCACAAAATAAAAGAATGCTTTGACCAGCAGATAGCTGAAATCACTATTATTCACCTCCGTACCTATATAGGCTTCGAGGTATTTGGCGGTGTTGCGCAGCGTGCTTTTCATGCTCGCTGCGCACCTTCTTTGCGAGGAGGAGATATTCAAATAAGCATATCTGTCAGAAAATCAAAATAATAAGTCTTCATAAATAGGAAAGGGATTACGACTTGTCAACGAGCGAACTTCTTTCATTAATGATGATTACTATGTGCCGATATAATAGAAATAGAATCTATGTTTCAGATCAGCAACAGACAACGATTAAATCTTTCAAGGTTCTACTTGCAGGGTGTGGCATAGGAAGTAATATAGCCGAGGCTCTACTGCGCCTCGGCTTTGAGACAATTACGCTAGTTGATTGAGATATTGTTCAAGAGAGTAATCTAAAGCGCCCAAATTATATGCTTTAGCTTTTTTAGTATATAAAATTGTATGCCCGTATATATAAAGAGTTATATTTACGTAGTAAAACAAGAGGAGATGAGAATAAAGGATGTCTTAAAAGAAAAAGGTATGACCTATCAGATTCTTGCAGATGCAATGGAGGTGTCTTTGCAATCTGTCAAGAGGATGCTTAACGCAGAATCCATTACAACCACAACAGCCGAGAGAATAGCCAAAGCAGTCGGGGTGCCTGTGTGGGAGCTTTTTGTTAAAAGGGAGGAAGTTATAGGAGAAGATCTGATGGCACTTGTCTCCCATAAAGGGAACTACTATAAAGCGGAAACAATATCGGAGCTTGAAAATATAGTAGAGTCAATAAAAAGCGATAACGGGCTTGTAGAAAGCCTTTAATATCTCTATATTTGCGACAAATCAAATCTTGAGAAGAATCAAAATTCCTGTTAGTTGATCTCTTTGTTGATTTGTCCTTTGATTTATCAATCGTACCTTAGTGGCAAAATATAAAGGATATTGGCTATATATGTTGTTCTATCAATTGTACATTAATGATTTGAAAGAATAGAGAGAATTAATCTCTAATTACTTGACAGCATAATGTTATCCTTGAGGAAAGATGATATTTGATTTTTTGCACAGATAAGTCAGGTCAAGAAAAATTTTATGGATTTTCTTTTCTACCTTTGTACTCTTCTAATTACAAGGATTTTGAACAAAAGATAAAGGGAAATATGAGCAATTATCTCAGTAGTGATAGAAAAAAAGTAACAACTCACAGACTGCTGGAAATGAAACAGAGGGGAGAGAAGATAAGCATGCTTACAGCTTATGACTTCTCTTTCGGTGGATTGATAGATGAGTCGGGCATGGATGTTATTCTTGTTGGGGATTCTGCCTCTAATGTCATGGCTGGGAATGTTACTACTCTTCCTATTACATTGGATCAGATGATTTATCATGGTAAGAGTGTGATGAAAGCTGTAAAGCGTGCTCTCGTTGTTGTAGATCTTCCGTTTGGCTCTTATCAAGGAAATTCAAAGGAGGCATTGCACTCTGCTATACGTGTGATGAAAGAGACGCATGCCGATGCTATTAAGATGGAAGGCGGTTCAGAGATTACCGAGTCTGTTCAGAGAATTTTGTCGGCGGGTATTCCAATAATGGGACACCTGGGACTTACTCCTCAGAGCATAAATAAATTTGGCACGTATGCTGTTCGAGCAAGAGAAGAAGCCGAAGCCGAAAAGCTTCTTGCTGATGCGAAACTTTTGGAAGAATTGGGATGCTTTGCTCTTGTGTTGGAAAAGATTCCGGCACAACTTGCCAAACAAGTTGCAGAGAGTGTAATGATCCCCGTTATTGGCATTGGAGCAGGTGCCGGAGTAGATGGACAAGTACTTGTTATGCACGATATGCTGGGAATATCTCAAGGGTTTTCACCAAGATTCCTTCGTCGCTATGCCAAACTTAATGAAGTTATTCATGAAGCATTGAAAGCTTATATTAAAGATGTGAAAAGCGGAAACTTCCCTAATGAGAATGAGCAGTATTAACTGTCTATAGAAGTAGATTGATGGTAGATTTTATTACGATTTGTGACTATCTAGGCACATTTGCTTTTGCTATATCCGGTATCCGATTGGCTTCTGCGAAGAAGTTTGACTGGTTTGGTGCCTATGTTGTAGGTTTTGTTACTGCGGTGGGTGGTGGTACCGTTCGAGATCTTTTTTTGGGTGTAACACCTTTCTGGATGATACAAGAGTCATATCTTATTATCTCTTTTGTGGCTTTGCTTTTTACCGCAATTTTCAAAAAATATCTGGTCCGTATGCAGAATACGGTTTTTCTTTTTGATGCCATAGGGCTGGGATTATTTGTTGTGGTTGGTGTTGATAAAACATTGGATTTGGGTTTCCCATATTGGGTTGCCATTATCATGGGAACTATCACCGGCTTTTTTGGTGGAATGACTCGTGATATCCTTATAAATGAGATCCCTCTCGTTTTTAGAAAGGATATTTATGCTCTCGCATGTGTCTTAGGTGGGCTTATTTATACAATTTTGGTGAGTATAGGTGTGAACTTAGGGCTTACCCAGTTGTTGTCTGCTCTTAGCGTAATTGTGTGTCGTGTTCTTTGTGCTTGGTTTAACATCAGCCTTCCTGTACTAAAAGGGGCAGAAGAACAGGAGCAGAACAAAGACCATCCGGATAAAACACCTTTTATATAATGCTGTATAGAAGCCAATTCTGATCACTCAAGAGTTGAAATAAAGTTGTATCTTTGTTTCCTATCATTCGGGAGGATAACTTCCGATAAGTGTTTTGCTTTTGAGTCTCTAAAGAAAAAAGAATAAAAAGATGCAAGTTGGTTTCAATAAACCATCAGTATTGCTTATTTATACAGGTGGAACTATCGGTATGATAGAGAATAGTGAAACTGGGCTTTTAGAAGCTTTTGACTTTCACTACTTGGAGGCACAGGTCCCGGAGTTAAAGCGTTTTGGATATAATATTTCATCCGTCTCTTTTGATCCTCCATTGGATTCTTCTTCAATGGAGCAATTCTCATGGATAGAAATAGCCAAAGTTATAGAGAAGAACTATGACATTTATGATGGCTTTGTAGTATTGCATGGAACAGACACGATGGCTTATACTGCATCTGCTCTTTCTTTTATGTTGGATGATTTGGCTAAGCCTGTGATATTGACAGGGTCTCAGCTGCCAATCGGGAAGTTGAGGACTGATGGTAAGGAAAATCTTATAACATCAATAGAAATAGCTGCTGCTAAAAGGGATAATGGATTGCCTTATATTCAGGAAGTTTGTGTCTTTTTTGAAAACAAATTGATGCGAGGAAATCGAACAACCAAAATTTCAACGGATCATTTTAATGCTTTTGACACACCGAATTTTCCTCCTCTTGCTGATGTCGGAATAAATATACACTATTCAAAGGCAGTAAGAAGTGCAAGTTTATTGCCATTGAATGCACCATTAAAGATTTCAACATCAATGGATGCCAATGTTGTTGCACTAAAGCTTTTCCCAGGAATAACTCCCATTGTAATCGATCAAATACTGAGCATCCCAAACCTTAAGGGTGTTGTCATGGAAACTTTTGGCAGTGGTAATGCTCCTACTCATGAGTGGTTCTTATCGGCCTTACGTAATGCGATAGAAACGCGAGATATTGTCATTGTAAATGTTACCCAATGTATTATGGGGGCTGTTGAAATGCATCGCTATAAAACGGGAAATGAACTTTTAGAAGCAGGGGTTATAAGTGGAACAGATCTCACCTTTGAAGCTGCTCTATGTAAGTTAATGTATCTCTTGGGTAAAGGACTCCCTATGGGTGCGGTTAGGAAACTTATGCAGGAGCCATTAAAAGGGGAAATAAGTTTGGATTGACGAAGCAAACTTAGGAGAGATAATAGCATTAAGGTGAAACAATCAGCTGACTATATTACATTTTTTAGCATAGGAAGTGGCAGCAGTGGAAATTGTTACTTCTTCTCGTATTTTGGAACATCTTTACTCATAGATGCCGGGCTTAGAGGACGAACGATCGCAGATGCTTTGAAAGACAAGGGCATAGATCCGACCTCTCTATCCGGAATCTTGGTGACACACGATCATGCTGATCATGTGCGCGGAGTAGGAAGTATTGCTACGAGATATCATATGCCTATTTATGCTACAAGAAAAGTAATGCATGCTCTAATCACAAGTAGATATATCCAAGAAGATATTACAGGGTATTTGAAACCGATTGATCTGAATAAGGCCTTGGAAATAGGGTCTATTAAGGTTCATGCTATTCCCATCCCACACGATAGCACGGACAATATTGGCTATATGATAGAGACTCCCGTAGGAGTGTTTACTTTGATGACGGACATAGGAGATGTTACACCGGAAGTTGAGGGTGCTATAAGACAAAGTAACTTCCTTGTGTTTGAAAGCAACTATGACGAAGAGATGTTGAAAGGAGGCAAATATCCTCAATTCTTAAAGGAGCGTATCACCTGTGGTACAGGACACCTTAGCAATACGAAAAGTGCTGAATGCCTTGCTTGTAATTATCACTTGGATATGACTTTTATAGCTCTCTGTCATTTAAGCAAAGATAATAATCATCCGGATCTTGCATACAAGTTTGTAGAGCATCGCTTGTTTAGAGAAGGAATAAGAGTGGGTAAAGATTTAGAACTAATGGTGCTCAAGAGGAGCATTCCTTCCGAAAAGCTTTTCTTGCGTCGTGGAGAACTTCCCATTAGAATCTTATGACCCAAAAAGATATAGTACCTTTGTTTTTAGTTAATGTGAGAAAATGAAGCATTTCCAAGAGTATATAGTTTTTCTGTTGGGTATCCTTGCTCTGATCTTTTGCGGTGGTGGTTTATCGGCTCAAACTGTTGCAGAAGTTTTTATTGACGCTCCGGAATCCGCTTTCCCCGTGCTTTCCTTGAATAACAAGAAAGATCTAATAGATCGTTATGAAGCAAGGAAGGAGAAAGAAGAAGTAGATTTGGAGGTAGAAAATGAATTTAATGGCAAAAGTAGACTCCTTTATCTGAGTGATGTGAGAATGGTTGTTGTACTGGATAAGCACTCTAAGATAGAGCTTTGTATGCTTACGGTAAAGGGGCAAAAAGATCCTTTGATTGCTGTTATCAGAACATCTTTAATCTCTCCTGAGCATTCGGTTTTGTCTTTTTATGATGTGTCTTGGAAGAAAAAAGATAAAACTCTTCATGAACCATCATATTCTTTTGAAACATTCATAAAGAACAGTTCTTCTAAAGCTACGACACTGGGCAAGCTCGTAATGTCTCAGCTTGCATCCATCACAAATCTTCTTACTTTTATGGAAGATGAAAGAGGGAAAGTTGGTCTTTCTGTACATCTTACGGGTATAGATGATTCTTCTCTTGAGAGTGAGGAGAGTGTGAGAAGCCTATTGAAAAGCGAAAAAATAACATTTTGGTGGAATAATAAGAAGTTCTTATAGAATAGAAATAGCGACAATATATGCAGAAGAAAGCTTTAGTTTATACCATAGTTGTAGTGGCTGCCATAGCTTTGGGAGTGGCAGGTTTTATCCTTCTGAGACAAAATAATGAACTCAAGGAGTTCAAAGAGCAGATGATACTGGATAGACAACTTCTTGAAGAGGAGTTTAACGATCTATCTATGCAGTATGAAGGATATAAATTCACAGTGAGTAATGACTCCCTATTGAAAAAACTTGAGGGTGAGCAAGCAAAAGTACAGCGCTTGATGGAAGAGTTGAAAACCGTTAAGAGCAATAATGCAAAACGGATTGGAGAACTCAAGAAGGAGTTGGAAACACTCCGAAAGATCATGCGACACTATGTACAGCAGATAGACTCGTTGAACAAAGCAAATACGGAGCTTAAAGAAGAGAATACCAGAGTCCGCCAGAAGATATCTCAAGTAACTACCACTGCTCAGAGACTTCAAGCCGAGAAGACTGCCCTGAATGAGCAGGTTCAAAGAGCCAGTAAGCTTAGTGTTTCGTATATTGCAGTCTCTTTATTGGATAAGAAAGGTAAAGAGACCAAAAAGATAAAGAAAGCTGCTCAAATTCGTGTTGTTGCAAATATAGATCGTAATGTAACGGCAGAAGTAGGAGAGAAGACTATTTATGTTCGTATTTTGAAGCCTGACGGAGAAATACTGACTCTGCATGATGGCACTTTTGCTTATGAAAATGGAATGCTTGAATATTCTATGAAAAGAACTATTGAGTATGATGGTGAACCGGTTCAGGTAACTCTGTTTTGGGATATCAGTGAATATCTCTTGGAGGGTAATTATAGGGCAGACATCTTTTCGGATGGTCATTTGATAGGTAAGAAAGCATTTAGAATAGAGTAAAACATTTTCTTATGGAAGTATTCGATGGAGGATGGGGATTTTTTCTCATCTGTATAGTATCCCTTGTTACTATATCTAATCCTTTGGCTGTTATGCCGTTTTATCTTTCTCTTACAAATGGGTTAACCCAAAAGGCTAAGGGGCGAGTTATCGTAAAGGCTATAACAGCTTCTATTGTAACACTCTTGTTTTTTGCATTTCTTGGACCTCTTATGTTTAAGGTCTTTGGAATATCCATAGATGGCTTTCGTATTATTGGAGGAATTATCTTTTTTAATCTGGGATATGCAATGATGAACGATGCCGGCAGTAGGAGAAACTCTAAGCTTGTTGAAGATCACGATACGGAAAAGCAGGAGGATACCGATAATATCTCTATAATTCCATTAGCCATTCCTATTTTGTGTGGTCCCGGTATGATGACCAACGGAATTTTACTTCGAGAAGAGGCAGATACTAATGGAAAGGTAATAATATTGGTCGGGACTATCATACTGTTTTATATTTCGGCTGGTCTGATCTTAAGAACATCAGAACGCATAACTGTTTGGCTTGGAGAAACCGGGAATAAAGTTCTCTCTCGAATTATGGGCTTGATATTGATGGTGATAGCTGCGGAATTTATTATAACAGGTGTTAAGCCGATTTTGACTGAAATTATTAGAACAGCTGTTGGCAGCTGATTTTGTGAATAGAGTCTTATGCAAGAGTTTAAGAATATTGTCCCCACAGAAAAAGAGCATCCAAAGACCCCATGTTATGTCATGGAGGAGGAGAAGCTACGTTATAATCTTTCCCTCATAAAAGATGTTGCCCAAAGAAGTGGAGCAGAAATAATATTGGCATTCAAGGCTTTTGCTCTTTGGAAATCTTTTCCAATATTTCGAGAGTATATCAAATCAAGCACCGCAAGTTCCATATTTGAGGCTCGGATGGGGTATGAATATATGGGATCTTCTACATATACTTTTGCTCCTGCATACAAAGAGGATGAATTCGATGAGATTTTGAAATATAGCGATCATATTGTCTTTAACTCGCTATCTCAGTTTCAAAAATTTTATCCTCTTGTGCAAAACTATGGAGGAACACACTCTTGTGGTATTCGCATCAATCCGGAATATTCTACGGTAGGGACTGATTTATATAATCCTTGCGCTCCGGGTTCAAGATTGGGTATATTATCCTCTCAGTTGCCTCAAGAGCTTCCCCAAGGTATAGACGGCTTTCATTTTCATTCCCATTGTGAGAGTAATTCTTATGATTTAGAGGAAACTCTCAAGCACGTGGAGGAAAAGTTCGGAGAATATCTTCCTCAACTAAAGTGGCTCAATATGGGAGGAGGACATTTGATGACTCACGCAGAGTATGACGTTGAACATTTGATTACGCTGTTGCGGAGGTTCAAAGAAAAATACCCGAATCTAACTCTTATTTTAGAGCCGGGAAGTGCTTTTGCTTGGCAAACCGGTTACTTGAAGACTCAGGTATTGGACGTCGTTGAAAATAGTGGAATAAAAACTCTTATCGTAGATGCTTCTTTCACCGCTCACATGCCGGACTGTCTTGAGATGCCGTATCAGCCACGTGTCCGTGGAGCAGAGATTGGCGCATTCCCGGAGAAAGGATATGTGTATAGAATAGGGGGCAATAGCTGTTTGAGTGGAGATTTTATAGGAGATTGGACTTTTTCTCAAGAAGTTAAGATTGGAGATATTGTCTTGTTTGAGGACATGATTCATTACACTACTGTAAAGACGACAATGTTTAATGGTATTCCTCATCCAAGTATTGCTATTAAGCATACAGATGGCACGTTTGAGATTTATCGCTCATACGGATATGAAGATTACCTGAATAGGATGTGTTAGGCAGTTAAGAAGATATTAAAGGCAAAAAGGGATAGAGTTATGGGATTATTTGGTTTTTTTTCAAAGGATAAGAAGAAAACTTTGGATGAGGGTTTGGAGAACACAAGGTCCAACGTCTTTTCTAAGATCGGTCGTGCAATAGCCGGAAAAAGCACGGTTGACGATGAGGTCTTGGACGAACTGGAAGAAATCTTGGTAACATCTGATGTTGGAGTAGAAACCACTCTGAAGATCATCAAACGTATAGAAGAACGCGTTGCTCAAGACAAATATTTTGGAACCAACGAGCTGACCAAAATACTTAGAGGAGAAATAGCTGCTCTATTGGAAGAGAACAATTCCATGGATGGCGAAGCATTTTCTCTTCCGAAGGAAACAAAACCCTATGTTATAATGGTAGTGGGGGTCAATGGTGTTGGAAAAACAACGACGATAGGGAAGTTAGCATACCAATTCAAGTCTGCAGGATATAATGTCGTTCTTGGTGCAGCGGATACATTTAGAGCCGCCGCTGTTGACCAGTTGGTTATTTGGGGCGAAAGAGTGGGAGTGCCTGTTGTCAAGCAGCAAATGGGTTCGGATCCTGCTTCTGTCGCTTTCGATACACTCTCTTCTGCAAAAGCCAGTGGAGCAGACGTCGTTATCATAGACACAGCCGGCAGACTTCATAATAAGGTCGGCTTGATGAATGAGCTTACCAAGATAAAGAACGTCATGAAAAAAGTTGTACCGGATGCTCCTCATGAAGTTCTTCTCATTCTAGATGGTTCCACAGGTCAAAATGCGTTTGAACAAGCAAAGCAGTTTACGGCTGCAACGGAAGTGAATGCTTTGGCTATAACAAAGTTGGATGGAACAGCCAAAGGAGGCGTTGTAATAGGTATTTCAGACCAATTTAAGATACCTGTAAAGTACATAGGATTGGGAGAAAAAGTTACCGATTTGCAGCTTTTCCGTAAGAAAGAGTTTGTGGACTCTCTCTTCGGTGAATAACTCTCAAGGAGTATATAAGAGATTCAATTTGAATGAGAAAGAATAGAGTAGATATCATAACACTGGGATGTTCTAAAAATCTCGTAGATTCGGAGCTGTTGATGCACCATTTTATTACGGTGGGGTATCAGGTTTTTCACGATCCTGAGAGGGTTTGTGGAGAGATTGTTGTCATCAATACTTGTGGATTTATAGGAGATGCCAAGGAGGAGTCTATCGAAACTATTCTTAGAATGGTAGAGGCAAAGAAACAAGGAGCCATAGGACAGCTTTATGTCATGGGTTGCCTCTCTGAAAGATACAGGGAAGAACTGAAAAAAGAGATCCCGGAAGTCGATGCGTATTATGGAAAGTTCGACTGGAAAGACCTCGTCGGAAATCTTACCAAGGCTTTTCATGTCGATGCTTCCGGTCTTAGGAAGATTACTACACCACAGCATTACGCTTATGTGAAGATTTCGGAAGGGTGTGATAGAGCTTGTTCTTATTGTGCCATTCCTCTCATCACCGGTAAGCACAAGAGTAGGAGTATAGATAACATCATAAAAGAAGTTACATCTCTTACTGATAGTGGTGTAAAAGAAATTCAGCTCATCGCTCAAGATCTTACTTATTATGGAAAGGATCTTTACAAGAGAGCTGCTTTGGCAGACTTGCTAAGAGAGCTATGTACCATAGACAGACTGGAGTGGATACGTTTGCACTACGCCTATCCTACACAGTTCCCTTTGGATATTTTGCCGGTTATGGCAGCAGAGGATAAGATCTGCAACTACTTGGATATCGCTTTGCAACACGCTTCAGACAATATGTTGAAGATTATGAGAAGAGGTATCTCGAGAAAAGAAACAGAAGCTCTTCTAAGTCGGATTCGGCAAGAAGTTCCGGGTATTCACATCCGTACTACAATGATGGTAGGACATCCCGGAGAGACAGAGTCGGATTTTGAAGAACTCTTGGATTTTGTCGCTGCACAAAGATTTGAACGAATGGGAGCTTTTGCATACTCCCACGAAGATGACACATACTCTTGGAAGCACTATAAAGACGATATCCCCTTGAAGATAAAGAAGGATAGACTATCCAAACTAATGAAGTTACAAGAGGGTATTGCTTTTGATAATGCTCAACAGAAAGTAGGACAACAGCAAAAGGTCATTATAGACAGAGAGGATGCAGAGTATTATATCGGTCGTACAGAGTTTGACTCTCCCGATGTCGATCCGGAAGTACTAATCTCCAAGCAAGGATGCTTGTCTGTTCCTTTGGATATAGGGCAGTTTTACAAAGCTGATATTGTGGACACTATAGGTTTTGACCTTATAGCAGAGATACGAAACAAAACATAAATTGAAATTGTGGCATGAACACATACGGGAACGAATCTCGCCTCATATGCTTATGGGTGCACTGGCTTCAGACTACGCTTCTTGATGGAAATCCTTTTTGTTGGGAAGGTGTAGGTACTCTCTATGTGAAATGCGAAGATGAGTACATCGGTGTTTTAGAAGATACGCCTTACCTTTTTCCTCCTCGTATTGCTCTTGTTTTCGAGCCGGCTGAAGAGCTTATCTCTTTTCTTCAGAAGAGAGACTTGTCCCTTCTCTCATCATACTCTCAACATCATACGGCTCAGCTGCTTTCCGAGATTTACTCTACATTCTCTTGCAAAGAGTTTGCCCTTGATCTGGAAGAACACTCTCGCTCTTTCTTGTCTCTGCTTTTAGAGGGGAAAAGTGCGTACCAAGAGGGATTTGGTACACTCTCTCTGCGTAATGCTTCTGAGGGTAGCACTCTTGATTTCTCCCCTGATGCCTCTTTTGTCGAGCGACTTCAAAAACCTTTTGAGGCTTTTGAGCCAACCATACTAAAGTCTGCCTCTTTATTCCCCGATCTTTATATCAAAAAGATATCCGATATTCATATCGAAACACCGGTTCAAACTTTTTCTATTCCCCAATTTATACCGGAAGAGAAAAAGGTTGAAAGCGGTAGTTTCGATATTTCTGTTTTAGGGCAAAAAGATACACCCTCTTCTTCGGAACAAGGGATTGATGTTGTACCGGCTGTGCAAAACAAGAAGAAATGGTCTCCTGCCTTTTTGTTTATTCCCATACTCCTTCTCTTGCTTGGAGGTATTATGTTTTGGTATCTGAACTCTCATAAGGAGACAGTCCCTGAAACGCTTCCCGCTCCTCTTCCACAAACAGAGGTGGTAGAGGCTCAAAAGGTAGATGCCGAACCGGAAGAGCAGACAGACAAGATGCTTCCTCTTGCTGTGGAGACAGTAGAAAGAGGCACCACTTTAAGTGGATTGGCACAGAAACATTATGGGAATGTTATCTTTTGGGTCTGCATCTATATGGAGAACTATTCTGTCATATCGGATTACAATAATGTCCCTCTCGGACAAGAGCTCAAGATACCTCCTTTGGACAAGTACAAAATGAAAGGAGATAGAGCAGAGGATATATCCCGATGCAGAAGAATCGAGTACCTTATCTACTCCTCTCAGTACAAGCCCGGCGATGAGAATAATCTCTAAAATAATTACTCAAACTACAACACACAATATCTAAGACCGTATCCATGTTTACTCCGGAACATTTTCTTCTCGTAGGATCTTCACTCATCATATTAGGACTCATTCTTAGTCGAGCCGGCTTCAAGCTGGGCGTACCTGTACTGCTTCTCTTTTTAGGAGTTGGTATGTTGGCAGGAGAGGAAGGACTCGGGATCAGTTTTAACGACACCAAGATAGCACAGTTCGTTGGAGTGATGGCTTTAACGGTAATCCTTTTTTCAGGAGGTATGGATACCAACTTCAAGGATGTAAAGCCTCGTCTGAAAGAAGGAATATCTCTGGCTACGGTTGGGGTCTTGCTTACAACTCTGCTTACAGGAACGTTCATATACTATCTCTTTCAGCTTGAGTTCATGCCCATCCATCTTACCTATGTACAATCTTTGCTTTGTGCTGCGGTAATGTCCTCTACGGATTCTGCTTCTGTATTCTCTATCTTGAGGACGAAAGAGATTACGCTGAAACAGAATCTCCGTCCCACACTGGAGTTGGAGAGTGGAAGCAATGACCCTATGGCATATATGCTTACAGTGATACTTATTCAGCTGGCTTCGTTAGGCGATATAAGTACTTTTGAAGCAGTGTTTGACTTTTTCAGACAGTTTATCATTGGTGCTTTTGTCGGTTGGGGAATGGGAAAGATAGCCGTTTGGATGGTCAATAGGATCAATCTCCCCAATCCTTCTCTATATCCCATTTTGTTATTGGCATTTTCGGGGCTGATCTTTGCTTCTGCATACGCATTTAAGGGCAATGGATATCTGGCTGTTTATATCGGAGGGCTCATCGTAGGAAACTCTAAACTCAAGTTTCAGAAGTCTGTCAAAGGATTTTTTGATGGTTTCGCATGGCTTTGGCAGCTTATTATGTTCCTTACGTTGGGGCTGTTGGTCGTTCCTTCCGAACTCTTCCACGTTGCCATCCCGGCGATACTCATTGCTCTGTTCCTAATATTTCTTGGGCGTCCTATTGCTACATTTTTGACCCTCTTACCCATAAGAAGCTCTTTGAGTAATAAGGCAAGGCTGTATGTCTCATGGATGGGTCTTCGTGGTGCTGTCCCCATCATCTTTGCCACCTATCCCTTGGTTGCAGAAGTTCCTAATGCCACTACTATCTTCAATGTGGTCTTCTTCATTACTCTGCTTTCCCTCATTATACAAGGCTCTACCGCTACATGGATGGCAGAAAAGCTCGATTTGGTGGATGAACCGGTGCAGAAACGAGTATTTGATGTAGAGCTTCCCGAAGAGATCAAGAGTGCACTAAGCGAGATTATTGTTACGCAAGAGATGTTGGCTTATGGCAACACTCTCACAGATATACCCCTTCCACGCCATACACTTGCAGTGATGGTATTGCGTGGAGGACACTATTTTATACCAAGCGGAACTACCGAACTCCAAGTGGAAGACCATATCCTGCTCATTTCGGACGATCAGGAAGCCCTGTTGGCATACTATGAAGAGACCGGAATAGCTCCGTATAGAATGGAAGTAAACGAATAACGTTATGACCAGATCTACTTTACTTGCACTTTTTCTCTCTTTTCTCTTTCCTTTTTTCTCCTCTTCTGTTTCTGCTCGGAATAGCAAAGGGAAGTTTGTCGTGGTCATAGATCCCGGGCACGGAGGCAAGGATGCCGGAGCATTGGGAACCATTAGCAAGGAGAAAGATATTGTTCTCAAAGTAGGACTAAAAGTAAGAGAGCTTCTACGTAAGCAGGATCCCGGCATCGCTGTTTTGATGACTCGCTCCACCGATGTATTTATCGGTCTCAACGAGAGGGCAGACTATGCCAATCGTAACCATGCCGACCTTTTTGTCTCTATACATGCCAACTCCGTAAAGTCCAAGTCGGCACGAGGAATAGAAACTTATACTCTCGGTCTCGCTCGCTCGGAAGAGAATCTTCGTGTAGCAATGAAAGAAAACTCCGTTATCCTCAAAGAGGATGACTACAAGACAAAATATGAAGGTTTCGATCCCAACTCCACGGAGAGCTATATCATGTTCGAGTTCATGCAGAATAAGAATATGGAAAGCTCCATAAAGTTGGCTCAGAACGTGCAGAAGAATTTGGTTGTTGGAGGACGTAGGGTAAATAGAGGGGTTAAGCAGAATATCTTTCTGGTTTTGCGCCGTACATCCATGCCGAGCATCCTTATAGAGTTAGGATTTATATCCGATCGGCAAGAAGAGAGCTACATGAACTCCTCAGCCGGTATAGACGAAATGGCTCGTTCCATATCCTCTGCGGTGATCAAGTATAAGCAGGATTTAGATAAAAAGCTTTCCGCTCAGTCTGCGCAGTCTGCACCACAGCCGCCTGCGGAAGAGGTGAATGCTTCTACCAAAACATCTGTTCACGCAGAAACACAGAAAGCATCCGCTCCGGAAGGGGAGAAGAGATACCGCATTCAGATCCTTACTCATTCCAAAAAGATAGATCCGTCAGATGCTCGCTTCAAAGGGTATGGACAGCATCTCAAATGTTATCGGGATGGCGACCAATACAAATATACTCTTTACGACTTTGCCTCTCAAAAAGAGGCTTTGGAGCAACAAAAGAAGCTGAAGAAAGTTTTTAATGGCTGTTTTATCGTTACCTTTGTCGGAGATAAAAGGGTAGATTAGAATTATCGTTGTATTTATATTAAGCAAAACTGTATGGAAACACTCAACAAGAAGTCGCAGTTGTTAAGAATCGGAATTGTAGGACTCATTGCATTGGTCATTCTCTATTTTGGACTCAACTTCTTAAAGGGACTGAATATATTCAGTCGGGAATACGTGTACTATACCAGTTTGCAAAATGCCAAAGACGTTACCGTATCCACTCCCATCCTCATAGACGGATACCGGGTAGGCTTGGTTACGGCTGTGGAGTACGACTACAAAGACTTCACAGGTACAAAGGTCGAAATGTCCATAGATAAAAATCTGAAGATACCCAAGAGCAGCTACGTCATAGTCAAGGGTAACCCTTTAAGTGGAGCCGAGCTGGTGATTGTTCGCACCGGTACTACCGATTTTCATCAACCGGGTGAGAGGCTGAACAGTAAAGCCACAACGGATATTCTTTCTCAGTTTACCGACGAGCTTCTTCCTAAGTTGGCAGGGACGATCAACAGGATAGATACTCTTCTCATGGGTATTCATACCATTATTGACAACGGGAATATTCCCGAAACACTTGGTGAAATACATGCCACCTCTATCAACCTGAACCAAACCGTACGCACGCTCAGGCTCTCCATAGACAAGCATCTGCCCGGAATGATGACCGATTTCAGAGCCGGAGCAGCCTCCATAGCCGGCATAACATCCAAGCTCGACAGCCTCGACTATGCCGCTACTTATGCAGAGCTTCAACGTACCGTAGAGCAGCTTCATCAGCTTACCCGGAGACTTCAACAGCCCGACAATACACTCGGACTACTTCTCACAGACAAAAGACTCTACGAACAGCTCAACCGCGTAACCCTCTCTGCCGACAGTCTTCTTGTGGACATCAAGGCAAATCCCAAGCGTTATGTGAAGTTCTCTCTCTTCTGACAACAGGAGATCGAGCTGGTTCTTTCTTAGGAACAATCTTTTAAGGATATATAAAAAACCGATTCGATTTTGGTCGAATCGGTTTTTTTATTGTCGGGACAGATAAAAAGATACCTTTGAAAAGGTCTCAAAAAGAGGATCTGTCCGCTCTATTACAGCCATTGAGCCATGAAAGCATCCATCTCTTCTGCCTTCTCTTCCAGCCTTTTGAAAAACTCAAACTGAGCCAAAGAGCGTTGCAGATTATGCTTCGGACTCTCTATCTTGTAGTAAGTATCACCATTGATATAGTCTGTCAAGAAGCGCACGGTCTGCATATAAGTAAGCAGTCTTCCGCCATAAGGGAGCAGGCGGATCTCCTGAGGCGTTAGAAATGCCTGCGCACTCTCCATATATCCACGAGTGTAAGCCTCGAATATAGGCATATTGACGCCGATCTTCTCAAGCTCCGGCTCATCCTCTCTGCCTGTATTCACTGCTGTACGGATGAAGTCGCCTATATCGGAAAGAACAAATCCCGGCATAACCGTATCGAGATCCACCACGCAGAGCACCTTCTTTTCATTCTTATCGAAAAGGATATTGTTCACCTTCGTGTCGCAATGGTTCGTACGCATCGTGAGCTTACCCTCCTCATACAGTCTCTCTTGAATGCACATCTTTTCGGCACGGCTTTCAAGCTCATCCACTAACCACTGTACCTCCGACAGTCTGCCCGCTTTATCCTCTTTCACCGCATCCCTTAGCTGACCGAGGCGAAACGTCATGTTGTGGAAGTTTGGAATGGTATCGCCCAACACTCCGGCAGGAATATCCGCAAGCATCGCCTGGAACTCGCCGAACGCTTTACCTGCTTCGTAGGAAAGCTCCGGAGTAACAGCCTCGTAGCTCACGCTGTTCGGAATAAAGAGGCACACGCGCCAGTAGCTCTCGCCATCGAAATGATAGTTTTTGCCATCTTTGGTACGGAAAAATGTCAGCACCTTTCTGTCCAAATCTTTCTCTCCTCGCTCCGACAGTTTCTTGCGGATATGCTCCGTAACTGCAAAGATATTGTTCTGAAGCGTCTCCACATCCGTAAAGATCAGATGATTGATACGCTGTAAAATATACTTGAACTCTCCATCGGACATCCTCACTCCGAGAGTGTCATTGATGTGTCCGTTACCTACGGGCACCACTTCCACAACCTCTCCTTCGATAGGAAAGTGCTGAAGAATAGACGCATAGTCGGCTCTTGTATTCGTCATAAATAGAAGGGTTTATAAGGGTTTACTAAATCTTTTGTGTCCATAAACACGTGATCGTAAAGATACTATTTTTTCTCCGTATCTCTTCCTGCATTTTCCTACGGCACTTCTTCTTGCTTTTGTCTATCCTGCAACACTCCCTACCACCGAATCCCATATCTTCCTCATGGCATTGCTTCCTGCTTTTGTCTATCCTACAACATCCCCTCTACCGAATCCCATATCTTCCTCACGGCTCTCAATCTCGCTTTTGTTTCCCTTACAACACTCGCCACTACCGAACTCCATATTTTCTTCACGGCATTTCTTCCTGCCGTATAGCCGTTCAGAAGTTCCGATAACCCTGTTCACATCTTTCGTTAAACGGGATAAAGAGTTCAAATCACGCCTTGACTTCCAAAACTCACGCCTTGATTTCTCAAAACCCAATCTCGATTTCCAAAAATCTACCCTTGATTTTTATACCCCATGTCCTGACTTCCGCAATTATTTACTTTTAGACCTATTTTTATTCTTGATAAAGAATATTTATAAATACGCTTATGCCATCTTTTCATCATCAAACATCATAAGACCATTCCTTTTTATCTCTTTCCTAAACTGTATTTTCCCTCTTTTGCGAGCTGTTATTCTCTTTATCTGTTTTGTTATTAAATGATTAAGACATTCTTTTATCCTTTTGGATAAACTTCTTGTGAAGCAAACCGAACGATCTTACAATCGTCGTTATGATCATCTTATTGTTTTATAACATAGATTGGAATATTAGTGTTTATTGACTATATTTGGAAGGGAAGAAAATTTCAAAAACCAAACAATATAACATGAGAATAGAATTAAACATACGAGGGAACGACACTCTTATCCCTTTTACCCACCAGCCTTGGCTTGTCGGAACCATACACAAATGGCTGGGAGAGAACGAATGGCACGGGCATACATCTCCTTTCAGCTTTTCGCGTCTGAGTGGCGGACGGGTAGATAAGGAGAAAAAAGGGCTTATCATAGGGGAGAGAGCCAAACTGACCATAAGTGCTCATCTGCCCGACTTCCTTTCCAAACTGATAGAGGGCATTCGGAAAGATCCTTCTATGTTTAAGGACTTGGTCGTACAAGAGATAGTATTGATAGAAGATCCGGATCTTTCCAATAGAGAACTATTCTTCCCCCTAAGCCCTATCTTTCTGAAAGAGAGGCAGCCTGACGGAACGTATTCTCACATTCTCTTCGGAGACAAGCAGGCTAATGCTCTGCTGACAGACAATATCCGAACAAAACTTCAAGCAGCCGGTATAGAAGATAAGGAGGCTACTGCCGAGTTCGTAACACAGGAACAGAATGTGCAGGTGATGCTTGTGGAGTATAAGGGGATAAAGAATAGAGTGAACTGGTGTCCGGTCAGGATACAAGCCAAACCGGAGTCAAAGCTGTTCCTTTGGAACGTTGGTTTGGGACACTCTACCGGTATAGGTTTTGGATGTATTAAGTAAAAGAGAGAGGATAGAGCTATGGTATATTATGTAGTAACCTATTCAGGACCTTTCGGTTTTATAAAACCATGGTCTGCAGTACGTGATGGACTTACATATAGTCAGCAGTTTCTCTCACCTTCCACACTTGAAGGGATAGAGAAGAAACTCTTTCCGGAGCTGTTGGGAAGCAAAGGAATCGAGAAAATCGTGAGATATAAACTATCCTATTCCGATATATCGGTACAGCAAGAGAAAGTGCAGACTCGTGGTTGGGAGAAGAAGACAAAAGAGAAGTGCTTCGTTAGAGGGTTGTCTATTTTGAATAGAGGTGTTCTTCTGTATCCTGTCCTAAAGTTGGCTTTCAAATGCGAAGAGGATGCGAGAAGAGCATCCACACAGCATCTTTGTCTCTGTCGGAATGAAGATGTTCTAATGCCTTCTGCGGAGATAGAACAGATGGAAGAGTCCGACTTTAATGCTTTGAAAGGGTTTGAACTCCGTTTTGGAAAAGAGGACGAAACCGCTTTTATGGTCGGATACAATAGATATGACAATCTCAGCCCGTCCTATGGAAGTCTTGAGATTGACGGTAACGCCGTATTTGATATTCAATGAGTAGCTCTCCCCAAAATATACTTGCAAAACAGAAGACGCCGTATCGAACGGTTACTTTGACCGAACATCTTAGGCAAGTTGCTACTATGGCGGAGGTGTTTGCCAATGCTTGCGGATTGGATCCTGAGTGTGCAAGGCTCGGAGCCATCCTGCATGACATAGGAAAGACCAGCCCTCTGTTTCAACGTTCTTTGTGTCCGGGATATCTTCATGAGCCGGGAACGATAAGGTTTCGCCATGAAATAGCGTCTCTATTTTTCCTTTCCATAATAGAGGAGAGCAAGAGAGATGCCCTGATAGAGATGATTGTGGCTCATCATAAATCTGTGGAAGGAGATGTCGGAGGTAAAGGACTTATAGATCTTGATGGTAATTATCGCAACTGTTTTGACTTTCATGCGAAAGATTTTTCAGAATGGATGCCTGTCGCCATGGAGATACTTTCAGAGCTTGGACTGCCTAAAAGATCTGTCTCTCCGGAAGAAGCAAGAGAGTTGTACGACTATACTGTGGAGTATTGCGAAAATCTCAAAAGAGGTTACTCGGAATGGAAGGGATTGCTTATGGCTGCAGACCATTTGGCTTCCGCTCTTGATGAGGGAACAGAAAAGGTGGCGGAAAAACTTTTTATTACTCCGGATCTATCTTTTTATCACGGAAGAGAGAGCGAACTTTATCCTTTATCCCGAATATCGACGGAGGATAAATCTCCTCATACCATAGTAACAGCACCGACCGGAGCAGGAAAAACAGATTTTCTTCTTAGACGTTGCAAAGGAAGAGTTTTTTATACACTTCCTTTTCAAGCCTCTATCAATGCCATGTATGACAGAATCTCGAACGATCTGAGCGATACCGATGCACAGATATCTCTGCTTCATGCGGCATCCATATTGGAGAAAGGAGAGGACAATGAGTGGCAAGAGCGAATCTTGCAGAGGCATCCTGGAGCATCCGTAAAAGTGCTTACCCCACACCAAATTGCAGGACTGGCTTTTGGCATTAAGGGCTTTGAAGCTACGGCTCTTGATATAAGAGGATGCGATGTGATCCTGGATGAGATACACACTTACTCCGGAGTAACTCAATCCATAGTGTTGAAAATAGTAGAGGTATTGGTGGAACTCGGATGCAGAATCCATGTAGGAACAGCAACGATGCCAAGCTCTCTTTATACGGCAGTTCGCTCTCTTCTTAAAGGAGGAGTTTATGAGGTAAAGCTGGAACCTGAACTGCTTTCAACCTTTAACAGACATGTTGTCCATAAAGTAGAAAATCTCTCTGAAGCCAAACCCTTGTACGAGGCTGCATTTGCACGTGGAGAGAAAGTGCTGTTTGTCTGCAATACGGTAAAGAGAGCGCAAAATCTCTACATGGAGCTGGTGGATGAGTATGGAGATATTCCGAGAATGCTTATCCACAGCCGATTTAAGAGAGGAGACCGAAAGGAGTTGGAACGAAGGCTTAGAGAGGAATTTAATACGATGTCCGGTGCTTGCTTTGTGGTCTCTACACAAGTGGTGGAAGTAAGTCTTGATATCAGCTTTGATATGATGGTTACCGAGTGTGCGCCCATAGATGCTTTAATACAGAGGTTTGGTAGAATAAACCGAAAGCGTACATCTCTTAATATGCCCAAGAAACCGGTGATTGTCCTCTCTCCGGCTAAAGATAAACGGGAGAGCCTTCCCTATGATCCGGAGATACTAAAGCGGAGTTATGAAGCCCTGCCCCATGAAGAGGTCTTGGAAGAGAAAGCTCTGCAAGAGCTAATAGATATTGTCTATCCGGAGGTTGTCCCGATAAACATAGATATGCACACGATATATGAGGAGGGTGTTTGGAAGATAAGAAAGCTGAGGCACTATCCTAAATCGGTCCTTTTGGATATGTTGGAGATAGACTCTGCAACGTGTGTCATAGAAGCTGATGAGGAAGAGTATATCACAACATCGTACCTGAAAGCGGCATCCAAAGAGATACCTCTTCCTTATAATAGCATTAGGTGGAAGGAGCTCAGACAATTGGATGTCAGGATGAAACCATTTCTAATTCCTGATAGAGCTTACGATGAGGAGCTGGGAGTATTGTCGGAGTTTCTCTCTCCGGAGTTTTATGAAACATTCAAAATACTATAGATAACGCTATGATTACATCTGTAATAGGTAAGATATTTTTAGAAGCGTACAATGAGAAGTATCAAAAAAAATATGATGCTTGTACTTTTTTTGAAGAGATCTATTATCCGCTATTCTTCGATCACGACAAGTACATGATGTCGGCAGGGAACTCTCCTTTGGAAAATCCTAAATTGAGTTGGGAACCCATGTTGAAAGGAGAGAAACCTTACCAAACACCGGAAGAAAGACAGGCACGAAAGGAGAGATTTTTTGCAAAAGTGAGTGAAAGAGTTCCGGATGCTTCTATTGCGATAGGGTATCCGTCTGTGGATTTTGTTTCTACCACATCGGGGCAGGTCTGTGTCGATCTTGATCGTGTAGAAGAAGAGGAAATTTTTCTATCGTGGATTGGAAGTGGTCTTGGTGTTACCGTTAAGGGAGGACAGACTATTCTTTTTAACCATAAGACCATACTTTTGGATATTTATGAGGGATGGGCGGTTTATAGAGAGTTACTGAATAGAACTCCTTTTTTGAGAGGCAATCAGATAAATACTTGGAATGGACAGTGGTTGGCTTACAGATACAGCAATGACTACGATGAGGAGTTCAAGACAATTCCTCCTCATGCTCTGGCAGAAGCCAAAGCCCCGATAATGGAGATACAAACTCAATCGTGGACCAATGTTCTGCTAGGTATTTGTAAGAAGAATAAAAAACCTCAGATGCTGGGATGCATCTACAATGTAGGGCAAACCAACACCACGATAGGGTTTATACCTTTTGTGCTATCCCAAATAAGAAGACCATACGAGCTGTATGAAAAACTTTATGGTCCTGTTGGAGAAAAAGCAGAAGCCTATTTCGGAACGGCTTTTGGCTTTGGTAAGGCTTGTCAGCAAGGCTTTATAGGAATAAAAGCATTGGAGCCAAAAGGTCTAAGAGAGGTGATGGCTAAAGGCAAGATCCCTTCTATAAAGGCGGATAATGAGGATACAGTAATTAAGTTTAACACATATATAACATGGATTGTAGCTATGCTGAACAATGAAGAATTGTGGGAAAAATCCCAAGAAATTGCCAATGCTCTATTGGATTATGAGAGGGAGACGAAGAATGCAAAAACTACTCGAAAAAGACAAGTAGAGGCTGTAGTCGGTAGTTTGAACAAGAAGAATTTTA
Organism: Porphyromonas sp. COT-108 OH2963; assembly: GCF_000768895.1. NCBI lineage: Bacteria > Pseudomonadati > Bacteroidota > Bacteroidia > Bacteroidales > Porphyromonadaceae > Porphyromonas > Porphyromonas sp. COT-108 OH2963. Next base: position 74,464 of record NZ_JRAP01000009.1, read on the forward strand.
TATCAAATCTTACTGAGATAGTGGAAACAGCCACCGAGACAGAGGCTTTAATCTCTGCTGCTGCTCTGGTTAATGGCATGCCTGCTGATAATGTGCCTTACTTTCTTACTCTCATACGTTTTCATTATGCGATAATAAATAACTCAAAACAATAATCAATCATGACACCTTTTATTTATTTACGTGCTCTCAAGCATGCCGAACACACTGTTTTCTGTGTTTCTGATGGTCAGAAAGAGTATTATGATCCTCAATTTGGTCGGTCTGTTGCTTATTCCAGTGGTCAGCAAGTAAAGAGATCCATCTTGGAATCTTTGACGGATATGCTGAATGTTCAGATGGCGCCGATCACTTTCAACTATAACATTACGAAAGATAAGAATCTGGAAAATAAAGAGCCATGGTCTCCTTGTGATCCGACCTATATAGATCAACTCATTGGAGGTTGGATGCGTGCAGGTGATGGAGTAACCAAAAAGCGCAGAAGTCCTTTATCTATTTCTGCTATGCGTCCACTACATCCTCTTCTTTGCTCTGTCGTTCGAGAAAATCTCACTTTCGACAGAAGCGACAGACCGGATAATCATCCTGTTAATGTACGTGTTGCCGGTAGTGAAACACTTCTTTCCAAAGAGGAGATAGAGGAGTTTTTGGAATCTAATGGTCGTACACTTTCTCGTCGAAACTGGATCCCGGACAATAAAAGAACCACCGGGCTGTTCGTTTATGATATTGCAATAGACTTGCGTACACTGTTTTCTGTATCGATCAATCAACATGAACCGGAAATAGATAAGGCAACGATAGAGAAGTTGGAAGCAGAGGGATGGGTAAGAAGCAGGAATGTATTTGGAGAATGTCTGGTACTTCCGAAGGGTAAAAGAGATGAAATAATCCCGGCTCTTGCTTTCGCCTTGATAGATTGGCGTATAACTTCAAATCAGGCTCGCACATTCAGTCTTATGGAAACATTGGCAGTTGCTATAAGCGATAATGCAAACACACTTGCTGCTGCTATTCGTGCCAAACTGGTGGATGATTCCGGAGAAAAACTAAAGGCAAAACCTATCATAGATGATAAAGCCGGAGCCGAGCTATTTGTGTCTCTTCCTTGTGCCAGCTATGTTGTAACGGAAATTGAATCTCCAAATGCTTTGGAAGAAGCACGAAAAGCCTTGATAGATAAAATGATGGCTTTTGATTACGAAAATCAGAAATAAAATCCTTAAATACCTCTCTTGAATTTAATATCCACTATTCAAGAGAGGTGTTTTCTTATTTCTTTTACATCTATCTGTCTTATGAATTTTATCACCGGTACTCATTTCAACTACTATTTAGTCTGTCACAGAAAGCTATGGCTATTTTCTTCCGGGATCACTATGGAGCATACATCGGATCTTGTGTACGAAGGAAAGTTGATTCATGAGAATAGCTATCCGCAACGATCCTTGCGGTACGAGGAGTTGGAGCTTGATGGCATAAAGATAGACTACTACGATGCTAAAAACAAAGTGGTACATGAGATAAAGAAATCGGATAAAATAGCACCTGCACATAGGCTTCAGCTTCTTTACTATCTCTATGTCCTCGAGCAGAATGGAGTGGTCGGTGCAACCGGGATATTGGAATATCCGAAACTCAGACGGCGCGAGGAGGTTTTGCTAACGGATATGGACAGAGAGCAGATACGGGAGATTGGAGAAGAGATAGAAAGAATAATAGAGAGTAAAGAGTGTCCTCCTGTGATATCATCTAAGATATGTAAGAATTGCAGCTACTACGATTTTTGTTTTTCCGGGAAAGAGTCAGAGCAGTTATGAAGAAAAGTTATTATCTATTCAATCCGGGAGAGTTGTCAAGGAAGGACAATACTCTTCGCTTTACTCCCATCGAAGAAGATGGCAATGGTATTGAGCATTTCGGACAGCCTCGATACATTCCGATAGAGGGCATAAACGATCTTTTTGTCTTTGGTTCTCTGAGGGCAAATAGCAGTTTATTCAACTTCCTTGGACAGAATGGCGTGGATGTTCACTTCTTTGACTATTACGAGAACTACACCGGATCTTTTATGTCAAGAGACGCTTTGCTTTCCGGTAAGATGTTACTGGCACAGACCAAAGCTCATCTGGATTTTGAGAGACGCCTGTCGCTTGCCAAAAAGTTTATAAAAGGAGCTGCTTTCAATATGCAGAAGAATCTCAGCTACTACAATAACAGAGGGAAAGATGTGCAGGATATCATAGATCAGATCGCGGCTCTTGCTTCACATTTGAATGCTGCGGACTCCATCGAAGCCGTTATGGGCATCGAGGGAAATATCAGAATTGCCTACTATGAGGCTTTCAATACCATCATAGATCATTTTGAAATGGGAGCAAGAAGCAAGCAACCACCCAGAAATGAAGTGAACGCCCTTATCTCTTTTGGTAATATGATGTGCTACTCTCAGTGTCTGAAGGCGGTACATCAGACGCAACTCAATCCCACCATCAGCTTCCTCCACACTCCCGGAGAGCGACGATACTCTCTCTGCTTGGATATCTCTGAAGTCTTCAAGCCGATACTTGTGGATAGGACGATATTTAAGGTTTTGAACAAAAGGCTCATTCAGGAGAGACATTTCGATAGAAAGCTGAACAGATGTATTCTTAATCCAAACGGGAAGAAGATTTTTGTCCAGGCTTTTGAGGAGAGACTTTCCGAGACCATCAAGCACAGAAGATTGGGGCGTTCCGTCAGCTATAAACATTTGGTAAAGTTGGAGTGTTATAAACTGGCAAAAGATCTGCTTGATATAGAGGAATACGAACCATTTAAGATGTACTGGTGATGTATGTGATCTTGGTATATGATGTGGGAGAAAAGCGAGTAGCAAAGATGCTGAAGCTGTGTCGGAAATATCTCAACTGGATTCAGAACTCCGTGTTTGAGGGAGAAATCACTGAAGTAAAGCTTCTCGAACTCAAAATGGAAGCGTCTGATATAATGGACGAAGAGGAGGACAGTGTTATCATCTTTTCCTCCCGACAGCACCGCTGGTTGGAAAAAGAGATAATAGGAAAAGAGAAAGCCTCTGTGGATATTTTCTTATGACACGGCTCAATGTCTGTTTCTGCTCTTCTTTTACTCTATTATTGTAGTTTTCGGAAAGGGATTGCAGGTGTTGATTGTCATAGAATAATAAATTCTCGAATGCTATTATGGTTTTCTGTTATCGGATTTGCTCAGCCTTTTATTCGGGATTATAGCCTTTTAGATAGCTTTTGCTTTCTGTTTTTATCTGCTTTTCTCGTAAATTTGAGAGTATCAATTGCACTTTTGCGGAATTAAAACTTCCTTGCTTCCCATTTGATTTATAATTATTTTTACTTTCAATTGTACCTAAGGGGAATTAAAACTGCTCTTTGCATCTTGCGTCAAGCATCGAAATTCTCTCTATCAATCGTACCTTAGTGGAATTAAAACATGAGCATAGGACGGTTTATGCTCCTGAAAGGGCTTGCTATTAATCGTACCTTAGTGGAATTAAAACTATCGTCTTTTACAGAACAACTTTGAGGAAATGTTACTATCAATCGTACCTTAGAGGAATTAAAACGCGAGATATGCGTTCGTTGCAAAAGTTCTTCTTGCTCTATCAATCGTACCTTAGTAGAATTAAAACGCAATCTAATCTGTAATCCTGAAAAGCTCCACGCCAATATCAATTGTACCATACAGAATTGAAATGGAGAGAGGGTAATGTCTGTATGATTGCTTTAATTCTTCTTGACTATACCCTCAGCAGTTCCAAATTTTCTTTGCATCCCCTTGGTCGTGTTTGCAAGGCTGTTTTTATCGGTGTTTTCATTCCCAACATCAAGATGTTTAATCTTTTAGAGCTGTGAAGAGAGTATTTTTGTACTTTTGTATGACCATATTTGAGAGTGGTATCGGTATCTCTAAAAATGGGAATAGTATGAAGTTAAGACAGATATTTTTTGTGGTAATCTTTCTGTTCGGATTGCTTTCCTGCTCCGGAAACAGGCAGGCGAGCAAGACTTCCGAAGCGGTGCCTGTGGAGGCTATGTCGGATATGGCTTCCTCGGTAAAGAGCCTGGCGATAGATGCGGATGGCAGCGATGTCAAGTGGACCGGCTATAAACCGACCGGTAAGCACTGGGGGGAGGTGAAGATAGCGAGTGGAGAGATCCGGATAGACCCTAAGACTCTTTTGGTACTTGGCGGTAAGATTGTGCTCGATATGAATAGCATAGAGGTGGACGACTTGGATGATAACTCTCCGGATAAGGTCAAACTGGAGACGCATCTGAAGAGTGAGGACTTTTTTAACGTGAAAGAGTTTCCGGAAGGTCTCTTTGAAGTTACCGGCAGTGAGCCTATCGAAGGCTCTAAAGCTCAGATGTTGTCCGGTAATCTGACCCTGAAAGGGGAGACGCTGAATGTCTCTTTCCGTGTAACCGTAACCAAAGGAGGTGAGGGCGAATATGAAGCCATGAGCGAGACCATCGTATTGGATCGTACAAAGTGGGGGATTAACTATGCTTCCAAAAACATCTTCAAGGATCTGAAAGATAACTTTATTGATGACCATTTCGAGGTTGTTCTGGAGATAGAAGCAAGATAGACTTTGTAGTAACCACTTTTAGTGAGGAGAAAAGAAATAGCGAGGAGAGTGTTTAAGATTTTTGGACACTCTTCTCGTTTCTGCTTCCTGCCGGGTCGGACTCTTTATTTTTATATATTCCATCCCATTTATCAGCCCGGATTTCCCCTGTTTCTATTTGGGTCGAAGCTGTTGTTTTTAGAGCAGAACCGAAATGTTAAATCGGCTTGTTTTATTTACACTTATTTGCTTTCAGGGATAGGAAAAAAGCTGAACAGATTAGGTTTTTCAACTAAACGTGTTCAGATTTTTTCTAAACACGTTTACTGTTTTCATTAAACACGTTTACTGATTCCTCTGAATACTTTTAATGGATTGCTTAAACGTATTTAGAATTTTTCTTGAAGTGTTGATTATCAGAGAAATAGCTGTTTTAACGGTTTTTGAACGGGATTTTATATGATTTTATCATTAAGAAATATTTATAGTTTGCTTGTTGGTTTTTAACGAATATTGGCTCAAAAACAGCCCTTGAAAACGATCGGAGGGCAGTTGAAACTTATTTCCGAGATTTTGTGTATTGCCTTGTTTTCCAGAGTGATATGGTCTGCTCAAGATTTTGAGAGAATAAACTCAAGAGAAAGAAGAGAGTCTTGGAAGAGGAAAAACAGCCTTCTGTTTTTATATAAAAGTACACATGAAAAAAGCTCATCTTTAAGGAGAATATCCCCAAAGATGAGCTTTCCCATTGGTTATACGAGTCTTTTTTCTGATCAGTATCTGTAAGTGACGCCTAACAATATTTGGTGAGACATCTGTTTCATATTACCCCCCTTGGATGGGAAGACATAAACGTTGTTGTCTGCCTTGTAGGAAGATGAGGTGAACGGATATGCCTTAGCCGAACGAGTGTTGTTTACATACGCCAAGTCCAGAGAGAAACCATTCTTGAATGCGTAGCCGATACCGAGTGTGTAGTACTGATTTTTTCCTTTGGTCAGGATAAAATCGGACATTGTTCCGGATGTTCCGACATCTTCTTTGAGTCCGTTTTCGTCTTCACCCAGTACATCAAGATCTTTAATCGGGTTGGAGTAGATGGCCGCTCCTCCTCGAATAGAAAGCTGACGTGTAGGTTTAAGTTCCAAACCGAATCTATGGCTTGTTACCGCTCCGTAATACTCTTTGATGTATTGGTTGTTGCTGTTTTCGACACCGTTGTCAAACTTCAGTCTGGTCGAGCCTGCATTGGAGTAGTCAAAGTCATACGTCACGGCTCCATAACCTCCCAAGTAAATCATGGCACTGGCTGTGATGACGCCGGGTCTGATCAGAGAGTATTGGGTGTAGTAGTCTTTGGGTGTGCTATAACTGAATGGGCCTTTATCTTTGTCGTATCTCCAGTTGAAACTTCTGGCTTCTGCGATATACTCATCCTTGAGTGCCAAGACTTGCGGAGTAAGATAAGAGACGCCGATACGACCGAAATCACCAAGACTTATAAGTGCTCCGAAAGTGGCACTGACGCCTTGACCGGAGGTGTTGAGGTGGTTGCTGATTTCGAGATAGTCGTTAGAGGCAGCTCCTTTGTAGTCGCTGTAGTTGTCCGTATAAAACTTATTACTATCGAATGCCTCGCCATAGTAGGTTTTCTTATTGTAGTTGATGCTGTGCAGTCTGAGCGTTGCTCCGAAGTGCAGATACTCTCCGGAAGAGAACCCAAGAGAGAAGTCGAAAGACTTATCCGCGCCTCTCTCCTGAACTTTAAGCGTGGAGTGGTCGGGAGCAGAGCTCAGATTCTCGTAGATGAACGTGCTGCGATAACGGTCTGTACCATCTACGTGTTCTATGAGACCTGCATTCTCGGCAAAGATCGGAAGCCATTCGTAGCCGGAGTTATAAGGATTGTTTTTCTTGGTATCCTGAATGGCAGCAGGAGGTATCTTGTATGCCATTCTCGCCGCATAGTCGGCAATGGAGACCGGCATACCGTCTGCTTCCATGCGATAAGCGCGTCCGAACTCTTTGTCTCTGTTGTAAGAGAATGAGAGATTCACACCACGACCCAATCTGGTCGAGGGTAGCACAAACGTAAAGTTGTTCAAGGCTCTCGGCCTGTGAGTGGTAGAGATACCGGTCTTGGTATTCATACCCCACTCGGTAGCAGTGTTGAGATTGCCAAATCCGAATGTTCCGTGTATGATGTGTGAGGTGTAGAGGTTTACACCAGCGGGATTGATCCGTATGGCAGAAGGGTCTGCTCCCAATGCTCCGACAGCTCCACCCATACCCATGGATCGGGCTGTACCATTGAGAGCACGCTCTGTAAGGTTTTGAGCATCCCGCTCATTCTGTGCCTGCAAGCCTGAGAAGGAGCATAAGACAAGCCCCAATCCCAGCATTCCTTTGATGCTATATGATACTATTCTTTTCATCAGTGTTTCTCTTTGTTGTGAAAGACTATAAGATCAAGACGCTTTATCTTCTGCCGCGTCCGCCTCCCGAACCGCTGCCGGAGTTGTGATTTCCTCCTCCGGAAGAAGAGTTGGATGAACCTGAACTGCTACTGCGTACAGAAGATGAGTTGGACGACGATGAGGACGAACCGCTTCTGTTGTAGTAGTCGTAAGAGGATCTTGATCGGTTTTCATAGCTTCCGTAGTTGCTGCCACGGTTATAGTCTGTTGCTCCCGAACGTCCACTGTTGCGATACACTCCTCCTCTGCCACTATTGTAGTTAGGGTCATTTCCGCTGCGATACCTGTCGAGCGTGCGACCATAATCCTGACCATAGCGTGAACCTAAGGAAGAACCATCGGAGCTGTATCTGCCTCTTATGTTATTGTTGCTGCCATAGCCGGAACGTCCGGTATAGGAGTGCGTTTTAGGAGTAGAGTAGTAGCCTCCGTATCCATAGTAATCGTATCCGTAGCTATAATCGTAGAAGTAGTGCGGACGATATGGGCGGTAGTAGTAGCCACCCCAATAGTCGTAGCCGTAATACGGACCACCCCAACCCCAATAATGGTGTCTCGGATAGCCCCAGAAGTCCCAATAGGAGTCGTACCAAGGATAGTAGTATCCGTAATATCTGTAATATGGATAAGGATATCCCCAGTCTCTCCATGGTCTGTAACCGAAGGAGATGTTTATGGAGACATTGTTATAGTCGTCGTAGCCGTAGTAGCTGTCTGTCCATGGGTTGTAACGGACATCGTCCACGATATAAACATCGGCATCGCTTAGCACTACCGTGTTGTCCGAATGGAATCTTTTGATTCTCTTGGAGTATTTTCCGTTTGTTTTCGGACGTTTTCCTCCTTCGAGTCTGTCAAGATTGGCTTCCATCTCTTCAGATGAAATGCCTTCCCATCCCTTTCCTCTTCTGTTGTAATAGTCTATGAGATCGCTCTCGTAAGTCTCTTCTTTCTTGAGTTGCAACAGCCTTGCTGCTCGCTCTTCTTCCAGCTTTTTCCTCTTTTCTGCTTGTCTTTTGAGGTACTCAAGATGTTCCTTCTCTTCTCTTTCTTTGAGTTTTTTCATTTGAGAAGGAGTAAGATAGGCGTCATCTTCATACTGGGCAACAGCAACCGAGCTACCCAAAAAGGCCGCCAACAGGGCAACAAGTAAAAATTTCGTCTTCATGGTTGTTACTGTTTTTATGTATTGTTTATTGATTATCTTGTTTCTTTTTGGTGGATAAGTGGGCTGTTTTGTGCCTCTTTTCCGCACGAAATATAGTGATTATTTCCGAGAAACCCTTGATTCCATCTATTTTAACCTGCTTTAGACAAGGCAAGGTATTATTTTAATGAAAAGAGTGAAGCAACAAAAAACACTCCCGAAAAAGTACTTGCCTCTTTTCGGGAGTGTTTTTAGGTTTTTATTCTTGGAAAGACCAATAATCGACGTTTCTTGCTTGATCTATTAGAAAGCAAAGTAAGTCAAGATAGCAACAAGCAGAGCCAAGATAGCGTAAAGCTCAGGGAACACTGCCATAACAAGGCTGGATACCATAACATCGTGGCCGGAAGCCAATCCCGCGATACCGTTGGCACACACTTGCGCTTGTCTGATAGCAGAGAAGAGAGCCACTACACCAAGAGCAAGCCCTGTGGCAAGGATAGCCCATGCTTGTACAGAGGTGATAGCTTCTGTAAGGAATCCTTTTGCAAAGAAGAATGCCAAGAAACCGTAGATACCTTGAGACGATGGAAGGGCGGATAGTGTAATGTATGAAGCCATCTTTGTAGGGTCTTTTTTCATCGCTCCTACCACTGCATTACCTGCGATTGTAATACCGACGCTACTTCCAATACCGGAGAGGATTACCATGAAGGCTATACCGAGCCATCCTAACATCAAATTCATTTCCATGAGATAATCGTTTTATTTAAGTGTTTATTATTTTGTTTTTATCTGTAATATCTATTTGTACAAGAAGATTTCTTACTGTACTTCTTCCGTATTCAGCTTTTGAAGAGGCTTGTACTCGACTCCTCCTCCCTCATAATCGGAGTTATTAAAGTACTCTACGAAGATGAGACGTATCGGGTGTACGAATGCTCCGATGAGACATAAGCCAAAGTTGATGGCATGACCGAGAGCCAATATAATAAGCATCGGCAACCATTTAATATATATAGGTAGTCCCCCGGTAACCTGCATGGCAAGATCGTTGAACACACCACCGAGAATACCTCCGGCAAGTCCGATCGCAAATAGACGGATATAGGATAGAGTGTCTCCTAATAGCCCGGAAGCTGTATTGTAAGCCGTCCAAACTGCACTACCGACATTGATGAGCGGATTTTTACCGGGAGAGTTGAAGAAGACAATGAATATTCCGAAGAGTGCGAGGAGTCCATATACGGCATAAGTTACCCACTGAGGAAGCTCTATCTTCAGCAACGGAAGAGAGAAAAAGAGTACTCCGGTGAGTATCAGAAATGCCCATGCAAACTGCGATACGGAATATTTGAGTCCTTTTTGCTTGGTCGTTTTTACCGCCTTTATGACTTTCGCAAAGATGATCTGTACCAATCCCAAAGCAATAGCAATGATCATGATATTATCTTGCGATAGGAAGAAGGCTTTGAAAGGAGCTAAGAATGGAATATTGACATACTGCACGCCAAAGAATGTTCCCATGAAGAACGACACTATAATGGTTGCTCCTCCAAGATATTGCAGCATAGTCATCATTGCCTGCTTGTCCGGAGAAGACTTTCTTTTTATTAGTGTGGCTGCAAGAAGCAGGATTATGCCATAACCTCCATCCCCAAAACACATTGCAAAGAACAGCATGAAGAATGGTGCTACAAACGGAGTGGGATCAAGCTCGAAGTAGTTGGGGAATGAGTGCATCTTGATGATCGGCTCAAATGCCCTTGCAAAGAAGTTGTTCTTAAGCTTGATGGGTACTCTTTCTCCTTCCTTTATTTCTATTTCTGCAAAGGCATAACCCTCTTTATCCAGAGCACTCTCCATTGCCTCTGCCTTCTTTTGAGGCAACCAGCCTTCGAGTACGACGAGCTGATCATCAAAGAGAGATACACCTTGAAGACGGGCATCATCTATCCGATAAGTCTCTTCGAGAGAGAGTTGATATGCTTGAGCAATCTCTTTGTGTTGTGCTAATGCCGAGAGTTTAAGTTGTTCCTCTTTTAATCTGACCGAGAGTGTTTCATTTTCTGCTTCAATATCCGAGATGCTTCTGTTCGGTACATCCAACAGACTACTTTCGGGAAGATCTCTCGTGGTAAGCTCTTGTAGAGAAAGTGTTACAAAGTAAAAGAGCCTTTGAGCATCCCCTATAAATACCGCTCCAAACAGATCTTCCCACTGTTCGTTATAGGCATTTGCCGGCACTGTCCAGAATTGAAGCTGAAGACCGTCCTTTCTGAATTTTTCTACGATGCTTGGATCAAAATCTCCCCAGACAGAGAGAGAAGATATGGTCTCCTTGTTTGCCGCAATCTTTTGAGAAAGCTGTTTGATCTGCTTTTGAGCCTCCAAGAATGTGGCAACATACTCTTCACCATTTTGTGGCACGACAAAATCGGAATGCCGGGCTTGCTGTTCATCTTTGGCTTCAGCTTTCCGGATGATCTCCAACTGGGTAAGAATGGTTGCAATCTCCTTTTTCTTTCCCAAAAGAGACTTGATATTTTCTATCTCATCTGTATTCCGATTCTGGAGGATATGAACCACTCCGAGTGATTTCAGCCGTTCCAGAAACGCTTCGTGTTCTTTCCTGTAGATGAGGAAAGAGTATTTACTCATAGGTACTATCATACTGCTTTCACCTCCTCTTCTGCTTTACGTTCTAAGTTTGCCCGCATGATTTTTTGTGCTGCCTTAGCCAAAGATTCTTCGTCTTCCAGATACCTTTTGATCTTCCTTATGGCATCTTGATAGCCCGGAATCTGTACCTTCTCAAAGAGATTTACTTTTTGAGTCGTTTTCTTTCTGGCATGTTCGAGCAGATTCATCTTCATGCGTTCAAATTCTGCCTGTATCCCCACTGTTGCAAGCTCCTTGACCAGAGAGAGACCCTCCATAAACCATGCAGGATGAGCAGCAAGGCTAAATGGTTTTACATTGAACTCGACATCCGATAGCAATGGAATGACCACACCTGCAATCTTTCTTGTCGCCATCTTCACATCTTTTACTTCCAAGAGTGAAGGGTCCAGTTCATTCCAAAGAGCCTTCATGTTGTCATACGTTCCGAGACGCATTTCCAACTCATTCTCAAGTCTCTCTACTTCGTCCTTGGTTCGCTTCACTTCCATACGCAGTGCACTCTCCTTGCTTTTTATTGTAGGAAGAGCTCGCACACGCACTTTGAGTTGCTTCTCCTGCTGTTGTAGTGAGGTCTTATTGTATTGGAATTTAATAGCCATTATCTCTTACTTTGAGGGCCAATACTTATCTACCAAATCTTGACGGATGTTTACCTCTTCCGGTTTGAAGTATTGAGAGAAGAGCCCCCAAGTAGTATCCAACATTTGGGTATTGTTCAAGTTGACGTCTATCGCCAACAAGTGGCGAGAGTAATCCTTGGCAAAGTCGAGCGTTCGAGAGTCATACTCGGTAAGGTCAAAACCGTTTTCCAACTTGGTCTGTGCATTGGAAGCATCGGAGTATAGACGTACAGCGGCGTTCATCACCTGAGGATGATCTTCTCGTGTTTTCTTTCCGATTACAAGCTGTTTTAGGCGAGAAAGACTCCGGAATGGGTCTACGATAACCTTTCCTACCTGAGTGTCCCTACGGAGATAGAGCTGTCCCTCGGTGATGTAACCGGTGTTGTCGGGAACGGCATGCGTAATATCTCCTCCCGATAGCGTTGTAACCGCAATGATGGTGATGGATCCTCCGTCAGGGAACTGTACTGCCTTTTCGTAGATCTTAGCCAAATCCGAATAGAGAGAACCCGGCATCGCATCTTTGGAAGGAATTTGGTCCATCTTGTTGGATACGATTGCAAGAGCATCGGCATAGTTTGTCATGTCCGTTAGCAGTACCAACACTTTCTTGTGCTCCTCTACTGCAAAATACTCTGCTGCCGTAAGAGCCATATCCGGAATAAGTACACGCTCAACCGAAGGGTCTTCTGTCGTATTGATAAAAGAGATAATACGATCCAGTGCACCTGCATTAGTGAAAGTGTTTTTGAAGTACAGGTAGTCGTCATTCGTCATACCCATTCCTCCAAGAATAATGAGATCACTTTCCGCACGAAGTGCTACCGTAGCCATCACTTGGTTAAAAGGTTGGTCAGGGTCTGCAAAGAACGGAATCTTTTGCCCTGTTACCAGAGTATTGTTAAGGTCGATACCGGCGATACCTGTGGCAATCAGTTCGGATGGCTGTTGCCGGCGAACAGGATTTACCGAAGGGCCTCCGATCTCCACCTGTTTACCTTCAAGCTGAGGACCGTCATCTATTGGTTCGCCATAGGCATTAAGGAAACGTCCGGCAAGAGACGGGCCCACTTTGAGCGATGGAGAGTTTCCGAGGAAAACCACTTCCGCATTGGTCCGAATATCTTCTGTGCCACGGAAGACCTGAAGAGTAACCTCATCGTCTTGTATCTTCACTACTTGAGCCAACTTTCCATCTATTGTTGCCAGCTCGTCATACCCTACATCCTGTGCCTTAATGGAGCAGGTTGCTTTGGTTATCTTCGTAACCTCTGTATATATTTTCTGGAATGCTTTATTCGCCATCGTCTTGAATCTTATTTAAGAGTCTTGTCATTGATAACACTCTGTAGTTCTACCTCATACTTCTTAAAGCTCTCATCTTGGAACTTTGCGTAGTTCATCTGCTTGAGCATATTGATGAGCTTTTTGAAGAATGCCGATACATCGTTGAAGTCTTCATAGTCGTATTCCCCTCTACAAATGTTTACCACGATCTCCAACATATATTTCTGTCTTTGCAGAGGAGTGATACAGTCTATCGAGTCGAAAGCATCCTGTTGGAGCAGAACAAAGTCTATGAGTTCGGATTTCCAGAATATATCGTGATACTCAACCGGCACACCATCGTCTCCGAGAATGTTTATCTGTTCGGCTATCTCCTTACCACGTTGCATTCTGGTACGGCATTCGTGTACCATTTTGAGCCACTCTTTTCCTGTTATAGCGGAGATATACTCTTCAAATTCCGGGTATTCCAGATACTTCGAGTAGGAGTCTATCGGATTCACGGCCGGGTATCTCTTCTTGTCCGCACGGTCTTGTTCGAGGGCATAGAAGCATCGAGCCACCTTCTTGGTATTTTCCGTTACAGGCTCTTTCAGGTTACCTCCGGCAGGAGATACCGTTCCGATGAATGTAACGGAGCCGCTCTCGCCATTCTTCAGCTCCACATAACCTGCACGAGAGTAGAAGTTGGCAATGATGGCAGAAAGGTCCATTGGGAATGCGTCCGGTCCCGGAAGCTCTTCCAAACGGTTAGACATTTCACGAAGAGCCTGTGCCCAACGAGAAGTAGAGTCTGCCATCAGAAGCACTTTAAGCCCCATCGCCCGGTAATATTCCGAGATAGTCATCGCCGTATATACGGATGCCTCACGAGCCGCTACCGGCATGTTGGATGTGTTGGCTATGATGATGGTACGCTCCATAAGCTTTCTTCCTGTGTGAGGGTCCACCAGTTCGGGAAACTCTTTGAAGATCTCCACCACCTCGTTGGCACGCTCACCACAAGCAGCTATCACCACTATATCCGCCTCTGCCTGCTTCGAGATGGCGTGTTGAAGTACGGTCTTACCTGTACCGAAAGGACCGGGGATGAAGCCTGTACCCCCTTCCACCATCGGGTTGAAGGTATCTATGATACGTACTCCTGTTTCAAGGAGCTTGTATGGTCTTGGTTTGTTCTTGTATCCCGGTACGGGCAGCTTCACGGGCCAGCGTTGTACCATCGTTACCTTATGCTCGTTACCGTCTTTGTCTTCAAGCACGGCAATAGTATCCGTAAGTGCATAAGTTCCGGCAGGAACGATGCTCTTCACGGAGTAGATACCCTTAAACACGAAAGGCACCATTATTTTATGGCTCTTGTAGCTCTCGTCCACTTCTCCAAGCCAAGACGCCGCTTCAACCTCATCACCTGCTTTGGCAATGGGGGTAAACTCCCACTTGGAATCCATTTCCAACGGTGGAGTATAATCGCCTCTCTTAAGAAAGACACCCTCCATCTTGTCCAAATCATTCTGCAAACCGTCAAAATTCTTGGAGAGAAGTCCGGGTCCGAGTTGCACTTCAAGCATATGTTGTTCGAAGCGAGCCTTATCTCCGACTCTCATACCGCGTGTACTGTCGAAGACCTGAACATAGGCGTTCTTTCCAATGATCTTGATAACCTCGCTCATCAGTTCGGTTCCCCGCACTGAGATATAGCAGATCTCATTTTGAGCCACCGGTCCATCTACCTCTATCGTTACGAGGTTAGACACAATGCCTCTTACTATCCCGGTTGTTTTCATGCGAATATGTTCTATCGTGTAGGTATTTATACTTTTTCTGTTTGTTGATTATCGGCAACGCTTTTCGACTTGTTTTTTGTGCTCTCCACAAAGTTTGCAAGCTTCTGTTTGCCATCGCTGTTGAGCGAACTTATCAGGGTTCGGAATGCTATTTCTCCCTGTTCTTTGTCCAGTGTAGTCCATCGTTCTATGATTCGGGTCTTGAGAAAATAGACCATCATAGCCTCTATGGAGAAGGTGTCGGAGAATACAACCTCATCGAGGAACCGCCAGCGGATCGTGTCCAAGTGGCGTTCTCTCGTGTACAGATTGCTCTCTTCCGCTACTTTTATGATCTCTTGAAGCGTGTCGCTTCCGGGTAAAAACTGCAGATCTGTCCAGGAAGAGAGGCGGAGTATCTCTGTCAAAGGAGAGGCTCCGACCAGATAAGACGAAATATCCAATCCGAACTTCTTGGCAGTGGTTGCCGCCATGATATTTGCTATATGGGCGTTCAGATCCACCCACTTCTTTACAAATCCTATTGCCTTCTTGCGGATATGGTCGTAGTATGCCACGGCAAGAAAATCTTCCGCAAACCCTTTGGCTCCATTCTGTTCAAACTTGCCCTCCAGATACTCTTCGACAAACCGAACCATATATGCCGGTACATTTTCGGGTATCGGAGTTGGCTCATCGTTCTCCTCGTCTCTGCACTCCTCTACGGCACGGATCAGCGTCCTGAGCGTATCTTCTCCGAGGGTAACCGGCACGGTCGGGATCTCTGTGGGAAGCCCTTTGAGCAGCTTGATGAGAGTCTTGTTGTCCTCCTGCAGAAAGAGCAGCTCCATCTGCCGAATGTCTCTTTTGGAAAACTGAGGACGCATCATCCCTTCCCACAACTCAAGCGAAGAGTAGGAAAGAGAGGTTTGTTCCTGTTTAAGTCCGGGTAGCTCCGCACCTAATGTATAGTAATGCGCCATTTCGCAGTCCTATGCTTTTTCCGGGAAAAGTATGGCACGGAGTCTCGGTCTGAAGAACTCTCGGAAGTACGCTTCAAGTTCCTCTTGTCCGATGACCATTTTGTAGCCTTGTCCTTCCGGCTTTAGTTCGAATGAGTGTGGTTTACCGTTGATGCTCTTGATGCTTACGCCCTTGTTCAGAGTCTCTTGTGCATGAGAAGCAAAGTAGGCTTGCAACGCATCCGCATCGGCTGTGGATATTTCCATGTTGCCTTTCGCGCTCCATGCTTTCACCATTTCCACTATGAGGTTGTATATCTTATCCGGTGTTCCGGCAGCGGCAGCCACTCCGGCAGATATGGCAGAGTCGTTGAGGATACCTGCCATTTCGCTTTTAAGAGAGTCTATCGCACGTCTTGCAGCCATCACTATCTCGGCTGTTGCTGTCTCTTTCTCCTTCACGGCATCTTGTTGTGCCTGTTGCAGTATAGCATCAGCCTCTTCTTTTGCCTGTTTTAGGATTTTCTCTTTTTGAGCTTGTGCGCTGTTCAGAATCTCTTCTGCTTCTTTCTTCGCTTTCTCTACACCATCGGCGTAAATCTTATCAGCCAAAGATTGAACTTTATTGTCTATAGAAGTCATAAACGGATATGTAATAGTTCGTAATGTTTGGTTTTCCCTAAGGCGCAAATTTAGCTTTTTCTTCTTGAAAGTAAAAATATTTTATTCGCTATTTTGAAAAACCTTAAAGAGCCTGTCTCACAAGAGGATTTTTAACATCTGTTTTTCCTGTTATTCGTTCTTTTTCCGCTCCTTCTTGCCTGCTTTTTTATTTTCAAACTCTTAGGATAGAGCCGTTTATTACTTTGGAAGGTCTCTTTATGTCGTTTTGTCCCGGTGTGCGAAAAGAGGGAATGAAAAGGAGTGAAGTAATAGAAAATCGGGCTGAATCTGTTCGGAAGTTGTACTGAATATGTTTAGAAATTATATTGTTCACGTTCAATGGTTGAAATCGGGTTTTGGTTTGTGGCATTCAAGCCTCGATTTGCAGGGGGCAAACGCCGATCTCTGCCATTCAAGTCTTGAGGCTCATTTTTGAACCTGTTAAGAGTGAGAAATAAACGTGTTTAAGACCTTTTTTATAAGGGTTAATTTCGGGATTCTCTTTCGTTTATGGAGATTTCGCCACAGACTCCATTAAAATTTATTACCTTTGCCTTGTTACAATTGCCCTTGCGCATGTATCAGACAGGCATAATAAAATAAAAATATAGAGATGTTATCCATAAAATATCTTCACGAAAACAGAGAAGAAGCTATCCGAAGACTTGCCGTTAAAGGCTTTAAGGGAGAGCAGATTATAGACGAACTTTTGGGTCTGGACAACGACCGACGCGACTCTCAACGCCGATTGGATGAAAATCTTGCCGAACAAAACAAGATTTCAAAATCCATAGGCTTGCTCATGAAAGAGGGCAAGAGGGATGACGCGGAGGTGGCAAAAGCACAGATCGCTTCTCTAAAAGAGGGCAGTAAGCAGATGGAAAGCAGGAAGAAAGAGCTGGAAGACCGGATTCTGAACCTGATAGTCCAAATCCCGAACTTGCCCGCGGACATCGTTCCGGAAGGTACAAAAGCAGAGGACAATGTATGCGTGAAGGAGGGCGGATGCATGCCCCATCTTACGGATGAGTGCAAGCTGCCTCACTGGGAAGTGGTGAAGAACTACGACTTGATAGACTTCGAGGTGGGTGTAAAGATTACCGGTGCAGGATTTCCTCTCTATAAAGGATATGGCGCAAGGCTGCAAAGAGCCCTCATATCTTTCTTCCTCGACAGTGCAAGAGAGGCAGGATATTTGGAGGTAATGCCTCCTTATGTGGTGAATGAAGATTCTGCTTACGGGACAGGTCAGTTGCCCGACAAAGAGGGACAGATGTACCATGCCCAGACAGACAATCTCTACCTTATCCCTACGGCGGAAGTTCCGGTTACGAACATCTTCAGAGATGTTATCTTGGAAGAAAAGAGTCTGCCCGTATGCCTTACAGCCTATTCGGCATGCTTCCGCAGAGAAGCCGGTAGCTATGGAAAAGATGTGCGCGGACTCAACAGACTGCATCAGTTTGACAAGGTGGAGATCGTTCGGGTAGACAAACCGGAACACTCTTACACCTCTCTTCAAGAGATGGTGGACTATGTTCAGTCTTTGGTGGATAAGCTCGAATTGCCTTGGCGAATCCTTCGTCTGTGTGGCGGAGACATGAGCTTTACATCTGCTCTTACTTATGACTTCGAGGTCTTTTCCGCTGCACAGGAGCGTTGGTTGGAGGTGAGTTCGGTCTCGAACTTCGAGAGCTTCCAGGCAAACAGACTCAAGTGCCGGTACAGAGACGCCGAGGGCAAGGTGCAAGTGGCACATACACTCAATGGTAGCGCATTGGCTCTGCCACGAATCGTGGCAGCATTGTTGGAGAACAATCAGACGCCGGAAGGCATTCGCATTCCGAAAGCTCTGGTTCCGTACACCGGCTTCGACATTATTCCATTGCCGAAAGAGCCGTCTCCATTTTAACTAAACGGATTTGAATGACAACAAAACTATCACAACGCTTTATACTGCTGTTTATCCTCCTTTTTACCTCTTCTTTCGCCTTGGCGCAGGAGAAGAAGGGAGCGGATCACTACGGATTTTATAAGGGAGAACGCTTGGAGTATGAAGTGAGATTCAAGTGGGGGATCATAAACGGACGTGCCGGTCTTGCCTCTGTTTCTACAAGAGAACTGGGTGGAGGCAAGCAGTGGTTCCGGGAACTGCACTTTCAGACTACGGGCATGATATACTCGGTCTTCCCTATGAAAGATACGCTCTCCACGCTTTATAACTCCAACTATCAACCTCTTCGCTGGGAGAAAAGGGTGAGGGAAAACGGCTACTATCTGATAGATGAGATTCAGTACGACTATTCGCCTCGCTTCACATCCATTCGCAGCAAGAGATATACACTCTCCGAAATGAAGGTGGACACACTCTTCAGCGTGCCCAAAGAGCGGATGGCTCTTGATATGGTTGCGGCTTTCGGATTTATTCGTTCGGAGGATATTCCTCTGCCCGATGGCGTTTCGGGAAAGTTCAGAGGCTACAACTTCTACGTTCCGATAGGTAAAGACCTCGTCCCGTGTAGGGTTGTGGTGGTGAGCCGAGAAGTGATCTCCATGCCGTGGTCTCCTAAAGTGCCTGCAATAAAGATGGTGCTCAGCATCAACGATGAAGCGTTCACCGGAAAGAATGATAACGTCGAGCTGTGGATTTCGGAAGATAAGTACCGAATACCGCTCATGGTAAAAGCCAAGCTGAAGCTGGGTGCGGCACACTGTATATTGCAGAAACATCCTCATCTGTAACTTTATCCCGATAGATATGAATCCGATCCAAATGCCCCTTGTCGTAGCTCCGATATTTGAGCAGTACTATCCGGAAGAGACGCTTTGCCGGCAGATCCTTGTGGAACATTCGTATAGAGTGGCACAGAAAGCTCTGGAAATAGCCGGGCTTCATCCGCATTGGGATCTCAACTTGGAGTTCATAGAAGAAGCCGCATGGCTGCACGACATTGGCGTGGATGCCTGTCACGCTCCCAAGATAGGCTGTTACGGGGAGAGACCTTATATTTATCACGGACTGGTCGGGGCGGAACGCCTTAGAGCCGCAGGCTTGGAAGCTCATGCGCTGGTGGCGGAAAGACATACGGGAACAGGTTTATATCATCACACCATCCTGCAACGAGGCTGGGACTTTCCTGTGGATAGGGTTTATGTTCCTCAGAGTCTGGAGGAGATTATTATCTGTGTGGCGGATAAGTTTTTCTCTAAAACCGAGCCGACGGAAGAGAAGTCGTACGAACAGATTTTGCGTGGACTTTCTCGCTTTGGTGAGGATGATGTGATAAGATTTAAGGCTTGGTATAAGATGTTGTTCGATACCGGAACTTCTGCCGAGGCGGTAGAGGTGTGAGACTGCTGCCGGTAAGATGAACTTCTATCTTCTCGAAAGAGATAGATAATATCCCGAAAGATAAAGTGTTGAGGCTTATCTTTCGGGACATTATTTTTATTTCTTCTGTTCTTGTATAAATCTTTTCTCCCAACGTGAAAACTTTGACATGAAAAAATAGGCAGAAGGAATGCTCAAAATCATTCCAACGAATCCTATGACAGAGTAGATAATGAGTTCTTGCACAGAGAGAAAGTTGCTATCTGAAAATATGATAAATGTATAGATGCAGTATGGAAGAGTGAGTAGGGAAGTAGCGACCACCGGAATATATCGTCGGTAGATAATCCATTGGGCTATGTGGATAAGGATATGGATGAAATATGCCATAAATCCGATAAACCAGAGTTCGGGAAGATTGAAATACAGCCCAAAGAATGTCGTGCAAGAGAGAAACAGAAACTCGTGAAAGACACCCACGGCAAAGGTTGAAGTGGAAAGCTCTGTGTAACCACGTGAATGGAGATAGCGGTAAGGTTTGTTGAAATGTTGCTTTAACACCTCTCTATTCTTATCTATCCATGATCTGAATAGAATTATTTCCTCAAAGTCGTGAATCATAAAGATTATGGGAAGCAGTGCCATGAGTAGTTGGAGTTGAGTGAACATATTTTTTCGCAGTTTATGGAGGCTTAAAAGTCTTGGCTATTAGCTTTGTCTCTCTTGTTTTGATGGTGCTTGTCATGTAAAGTTAGCCTTTATATTTTATACTTTAAGAGCTGTGTCTTAAAAGGTATAAAAGTGCCGTAAGAGGGAGTATATTCTTCTTTTTCTTCGACAGAGTGGGGGTAATGTGTTGCCGAATTAAGGAAAAGTTGTTACCTTTGTCCGGCAATTGAGTGCGGGGTGTAGCTCAGCCCGGTTAGAGTACACGTCTGGGGGGCGTGTGGTCGCTGGTTCGAATCCAGTCACCCCGACATAAAAGCATCGAAGATAGTATCTGCTACTCTTCGATGCTTTGTTTGTATGCAAATCTGTAAGGCGTAGACTTAAGAATATTTGCAATAGCCGTGTCAGCTAACGGCTATTGATATAGAAGCAAAAAGGTAATCCGAAGCAGTGTTCGCACTACTTCGGATTACCTTTTTGAAGAAAATGAGGATGGAAAGAGTTTTGATTACTTGGAGAGGAGCTTATC
Organism: Porphyromonas sp. COT-108 OH2963; assembly: GCF_000768895.1. NCBI lineage: Bacteria > Pseudomonadati > Bacteroidota > Bacteroidia > Bacteroidales > Porphyromonadaceae > Porphyromonas > Porphyromonas sp. COT-108 OH2963. The sequence continues at coordinate 95,215 of NZ_JRAP01000009.1, forward strand.
CACAGCTCTTTTTATCTGCTTCATGGCTTGCTCCAACCTTTTTCTTGTTGTGCCTATATTGAGTCGCATCCAGCCCTCGCCGCCTGTCCCGAATGTGATACCGGGGTTGAGCATCACGCCTGCATCTTCAAGAAGGAAGCGGTTAAGCTCCTCATCCGAAAGGTTCAGTGCCTTAAAGTTGATAAAGATCAGGAATGAAGCTTCCGGTTCGATCATCTCCAGCATTGGGAGTTGAGAGGATAAGAACTCACGGACATAAGCTATATTCTCTTGTATATAGCGTAGTGTGTCATCAAGCCACTCCTTACCATTATTATAGGCGGAAGCGATTGCCGGAAAAGCACAAGAGTTTCCGATCTGAAGACCGCTATTCTCAAGATAAGGGAACAGACGTTGTCTCAGATCAGGTTCAAGCACTATAAGCTGAGAGCCAACAACGCCCGGCATGTTGAATGCCTTGGATGGAGCTTGCAGGGTAATAACGCATTGGGCAGCTTCCGGGCAGGAAAGAACCATCGGTTGATGTTTTTTCGGGGTAAATGTAAGGTCTGCATGGATTTCATCGCAGATGATCATGACATTATGCTTACGGCATAGCTTGACGACCTTGGCGCACTCTTCCTGACTCCAGACACGGCCTCCGGGATTGTGCGGATGGCACCAGATCATCACTTTGGCAGATTTCAACTTTTCATCCAGCAAGTCAAAATCTACCTCAAATCTGTTGTTCTCAAGCTTCAAAGGTGCTTCCACGAGAGTGCGTTCGGTGTTTCGGATGACTGCCGAAAAGGGAGGATAAACAGGCGGACAGATAAGCACGCCGTCCGTTTTATCTGTCAAGAACTGCAATAGCTTGTATATCCCTGACACAATACCCGGAGTATAGCAAAACTCTTCAGGCGATACCTCCATGTTGTATTGGTTTTTCATCCAGTTGATGACCGCATTTTTATACTCATCTGTCGGGATAGAGTAGCCGAGGACAGGGTGTTCCAGCCTTTTCCTTATAGCATCCAGTACAAAAGGAGGAGTGGCAAAGTCCATGTCCGCAATCCATAGAGGGATCACTTCATGCCCTTTCGGAATGAATGGTGCAATAGCATCATATTTTGTACATCCGCTGTTTTTGCGGCAGATGTCTGCATCTATATTGTAGGTTTTCATTTTTTAGAATATTGAATAGTAAGATTTTTTGGGAAAGTAAAGATACAATAACTCCCTCGCTTTTCCAATTACGGCCCCTCGTAACCCCTTCTCTCTTTGGAAGAATATAAAAAAACATCTATATTTGCACCAAACAACACAAAATGTGCAATATTGAATCATGATTCAGCAGAACTTTATAGAGCTATACGAGAATAGCTTCAAAAAATACTGGAATCTTCCTGCGATAACCAACTATAATAATGCCACCACATATACTTATGCGAATGTCGCCAAGACCATAGCTAAAGTACATCTGTTGTTAAAGGAGGCAGGCGTTCAGAAAGGAGATAAGATCTCACTGATCGGAAAAGACTCGGCGGAGTGGTGTATGGTATATCTCGGAGTGATTACCTACGGTGCGATCATAGTGCCTATCCTTCAAGACTTTCATGCGAATGATATTCTGCATATCATCGAGCACTCAGACTCCAGAGTGGTATTCGTTTCGCAGTCTCACTACAAGGTTATGGAGCCGTCCCGGATGGGGGCTGTCAGTGTAGTTATAGATATAGATAGTCTGAAGCCATTGGAGGAGTTTTCCATCAATAAGAGTCTGGTCTCTCTTGATGTCGAGGCTCTTTTTCGGGAGAAATACCCCAACGACTTCACAAAAGAAGATATAGCGTATCCGCACATCAGTAACGATGAGGTGATGTTGATCAACTATACTTCCGGCACAACGGGTTACAGCAAAGGTGTGATTCTTACTGCGAACAATCTTGCGGGCAATGTAACGTATGCCAACTACCTTAAGCTGATGTTCGAGCAAGAGAGAGTGCTCTGCTTTTTGCCTATGGCTCATGCTTATAGCTGTGCTTTCAACTTTCTTACACCCATGCAATGCGGTACTCACATCTATGTTCTCGGTACGACTCCAACGCCATCCATCTTGGTTAAAGCCCTGAAAGATGTGAAGCCTCATCTTATTATCAGCGTTCCGCTAATCCTTGAAAAGATATACAAGAACGTTATCACGCCGAAGATCGGTAAGGGGGCAGCAAAATTTCTTATCAAGACTCCGCTGTTATCTTCTATTGTTTACAAGAAAGTTCGAGACACGTTGTTTGAAAACATGGGAGGTAATTTTCGTGAGTTTATAGTGGGAGGTGCCGCTCTGAACGAGGAAGTTGTTGCTTTTTTGAAAAAGGCTAAGTTTCCATTCACGGTAGGATACGGCATGACGGAGTGCGCTCCTCTTATCTCTTACGAACATCACCAGAAGTACGTGGCAAACTCTTGCGGCAAGCCGTTAAAGGAGATTATGGAGGTGCGTATATTTGAACCGGATTCTGCCACAGGCATTGGAGAGATACAGGTAAGAGGTGAGAATGTGTGCAAGGGCTACTACAAAAATGCGGAGGAGACAGAAAAACTCTTTACTGCAGACGGATGGTTGCGTACGGGAGACCTCGGATACATGGACAGACAGAAAAATATCTTTATCAAAGGACGGAGTAAAACGATGCTTTTGGGTCCGAGCGGACAAAATATATACACGGAGGGTATAGAAGCCAAACTCACCATGATGGAGTATGTAGGGGAGACACTGATCGTGATGAACAGCTCTCAAAAGCTTGTCGCTCTTATCTATCCCGATGTGGAAAGAGTGCAAAAGGAAAAGCTTACCACCGAACAGCTGGAGCAGATCATGAAGCAAAATATCGCTCATCTGAACGAACAGCTTGCTTCATACGAGCAAGTGGCAAGCTTTGTACTGCGTGACGAGGAGTTTGAAAAGACTCCGAAGCGTAGCATCAAGCGATTTCTATACACAGATATACTAACTAACCCATAAACCGTCAAAATCTTTTCTTTTTCGTAGATCGTTCTACGAATTTACATGAACAAATCTATGTTGTTTTTCAAGAGCATCTAACAGGTCTGTGAAGAGTGTTAGGTGCTCTTTTTTGATGGGAGCTTTTATATAAAAACGGGTGATCAGGGTCGGAACTCGACACTCTCATTTTCTTCTCCATTTCCGGATGAAAATCTTGAATTGATGCTGTAATCTTCTTGTTTTCAGGCTTATATGGAATATCTCGAATTCAGAAATTTTTTCCTCCCGGACGGATTGAGGGGCTAAATTATGGTTAAAAAACAGTCCTTTTGAGGGGTTTGATTGTTAATGAAAATCAATGCAGAAATCTGCCTGAAAACAGCCAAAAATAGAGAAGAATGGGTAATATACTAATATTCAGCGTTATAAGTGAAAATTCTAAACACGTTAATCGAATCCGGTAAACGTGTTCAATGAAATTGGTAAACGTGTTTATTGAAAAATTAAACACGTTAAGCCGAAAGAATATGCTCGTTTAGCATTTTGGCTTAACAGGTATCGAAATTAGTGTTAATGAAATGGGGCTGTTTTAACACTCTGTCCACCCTCTGAAAGCAAGGGGTCTGATCAAAATAGAGAGCGGAAATTTTGGAGTGGTCGGACGGGATGAAATATATAAAAACAGAGCTTTGTCCGAAGCGATATTCCGAACAGTTTTACCTCCGAACTTTAAGGCGGGAATGGGCGAAAGCGAAGATCACCATGAAGCAGACCGCCGGCACCACAAAAGATACCCTTACAGCCCACTCTCCGATGCTGTTTTGGAGATCTATTATGGCGGCTTGGAGTGGAGGGATTAAAGCACCACCCCCTATTGCCATCACCAAAAGAGCTCCGGCTAAGCTTTTATCCCTATTCACCTCTTCCATGGAGACGGAGAAGATTGTGGGGTACATCAGAGACATACAAGGCGATATGGCTACGATCGCAAACAGCCCGAATGGGAATGGCAGAAGCATTGCTCCGATGAGCAGAGGGATGGCAAGAGCCGCATAGAAACGGAGTAGAGCCGGGGCGGAATACCTTTTCATCAGAGAGGTATTGACAAACCGGAACAGGCAGAAAAGGATCATTGCTGCGATGTTGTAGCCTTGCGCCCGTTGCTCTGCCACGGATCGTGTAAGACCTTCTTCCATAAAGAAGAAGCTGCCATAGTGAATGATGTAGGTCCAGACCATTATCTGCGCTCCCACGTAGAAGAATTGAGCCACAACGCCTCTCCTGTAACTTGGGATGGATAGCAGTGTCCGGATGCGTTTGAAGAGCGGTTCACCCCTCTCTCTGCTCCTTGTTTGCCCCTCTATCTTAGGGAGTTTGGCTACATAAAAGAGTAGCAGCATCACCAGCACGGCAACGGTAACACCCAGGTAAGGCATCACTACAATCCACAGCTCCGGATGGGTCGAGGTCTCGGTGGAAGTGCTTACTTCTGCCAGCCTGCCCTGAATAAAGTAGATTGCCACAAACATTCCCGTCAGCGAACCTACGGGATTGAAGCTCTGAGCGAGGTTGAGTCTTCGGGACGCACTACGGCTCTCTCCCAACAAAAGGATGTACGGATTGCACGAGGTTTCCAGAAAGGAGAGTCCGCAGGTGAGAACAAAGTAGGCAAGTAAAAAGATATAGAAGTTTTCCGAAAAGGCGGCAGGCAGGAAGAGAAGTCCTCCAAGAAGATATATCCAAAGCCCCATTCGTATGCCGGAAGCGAAGTCCCGCTTGCGAATATAAAAGGCTGCCGGAAGTGCCGCCACCATATAGCCCATGTAGAAAGCTACCTGAATGAGCGAGCCATGCAGGGTGGAGATGGAGAAGATATTGGAAAAGACCTTTACCATAGGGTGGGTAAGGTCATTGGCAAATCCCCATAAGGCAAAGCAGAGAGTAACGATGAGAAAAGGGATGAAATAGGATTGTCCCTCTTTTCGGAAGATAGAGCCTGCTTTCATGACCGCTTACATTTCGGAGAGCTTAAAGAATAGCTCCGTCATTTTCCACTTTTCGGCAGATGAGCTGCCGGGGTTGCACTCTTGGAACTGTCCCATCAGAGCCTCCCACTCTTCCTGTCTCGGCATGGTGGCAAGCGTGGCAAAAGCCTCGTCCCAACAGAATCCTTCTTCGGCTTCTACTATCATCACGAGCCGATTGTCGGCTATGTATATCTCCATCTCCTCTATCCCGATGGCTCTAAGCCCCTCCACCACTTCGGGGAATATCTTTCCCTTGGTGTGCCACTGCTTATAGGTGCGGATGAGGTCGGGGTCGGGCTTTAATGTTAATATCTGTACGTATCTCCGGGTATGCTTCATGGTGGTTTCGGGATTCAGAATAGTTTTAGAATGATCAGCTCGTAAGGAGAGATCGTAAGGTTTTTCAGAGCGGAGTCGGCATATAGAGAGGTTTCACTCTCTATCTCATACACTTCAAACTGCGGGGTTTGCGGGACGGATTCCGGGTGTTTGTGCCGAAATCTTGTGATGTGCAGATGCTTGTACTCTCGCTTTGTGTTCTTGAGGTTGATCTTATAGATGAGTTCGTGACGAGTGGTATTCACCGCCTTTATATAGCACTCTCCATCATCGGCAGAGGATGTACAGGAGAGATGGAGGTCGTCTATGGTGTCGGGTATCACCTTTTTCTTGGCAGAGGGATGCAGTTTGCTTCCGCTGTTTGTGCTTGTCCGGAGGAGCAGTTCATACAGACTGCTGCCCTTGGAAACCCCTCCGTGCGTGTAGAATAACGGAAGTAGATTCCAGCGAAATCTGTCCGCAAAGAGAGGAGAAAAGGCTATCCCTTTGACCTGCTCTCTTCTTTTTTCAAGCTCGATTATCAACAACATTCTGTCTACAAGCTGAGGCCACCGAACCTGTTCGTTTTCCAGAACGGAGGGAAAGGAGATCTCTCCGTAAAGTTCCGGCTGTCTCATATAGACCAAAGAGTCTCGTTCCGGAGGGAGAGAGGCTATAAAGCTGTCGGTATGCTGTATCTCCTGTGTGGTGTGGGCGAATGAGAAGTTGGGTGTAGGCCATATCTCCAACACTCCACCCGGTATAAGCTCCACCCCGGTCGAGTCCGGCGAGAAAGCATTGTGCATCAAAAGGAATCTTCGAGTGTACTCCTCTCCACGCATACCGCTACCAAATACAATCTTCGGAAGTGATGTTTTGGAGAGAAGAGAGGTATCGGGCGGAATGAGAGAAGTGGTATTTTCGGATATGTACTTTATTGTTTTCCTCAGCTTTTCGGTTCTGTTGGGCAGTTCGGATACGCTCTCATGTCGTGGTAATGCCTTTATGGAAGTGATACCGGAGTTGACAACGTACAGAGGCATGCTCTTTGTCTCCTTGCTCAAAGAGAGGAAGTGAGAAAGCAGAAATTGTTTGGGGAACTCGTTGCCCTGCAATGTCCAAAGAGAACGGGATGAAGAGTCGGACGCCCAATCGTAATAAGTCTCTTCATAATAGCCGTCTGCCAAACCTCCTCCGGGGAATGAAGTGAAAGAGGGATTGAGTTGCTTGAGCAGCTCTAACGAGCCTTTCGGGAGGGCGTACTCCTGCTCTTTGTTGTACCCGAAGGCAAAGAGAGATACATCGTCAAGCTCTACCGCACCGGTTGTCTCTATTACAAGGTATGCACTATCTGCCGAAAGATCTGCTTTAAGCTCTTTGGAGAACGTGCCGAACTTATCCCCCCCTTCGCACATAGCTTCTATGGGAGAAGAGATGCGCAGTGAGTCTCTATGCTCTATGTAGCAACGCAGTGTCACGGAGCTGTTCAACCCACGAGCTTTGAACCGAAGTGTCATCCGGTCATCAGCGGCAACGGAAAACTTTGTATCGGCTCTGTTGGAGAGGATACGGCAAACACTCTTAACGGAATCCGAGGCTATCGGAACCGCTCTCATAAGATGATTTTGCTCTTTATCCGATACAAGGTCGAGCCTGCCCTTTTCTACTTCCCAGCCCGTACACACTCCCTGCTCCGGGTAGGGCAGTGTGTAGCCGTTGGGAGTAGTCAAACTCTTTTCCACCGAGCTGTATCGGCAAAGGGGAGGAACGTATGCTCCAAGATTGAAAGAGGAGTTGTAGATGAGATTATAATCCAGTGCCGCTCTCTCTCCACTGCCTTCATTGGTAAATACAACACCGTAAGAAAGTGCTGTGGCAGCGGCAATGGGGGAGTTGAAGTCTATTTCGATTTCTCCCGTAACCTTTGGAGAGGTTTTACAAGAGATGAGCAGAACACAACAAATAAAGAGAACCGCCGATCCCTTTACGGCTATGGTCTTCAGAGCCATAACCAAAGATTGTCGGCGGTTCTCTTTTATCTTCATTGTCAGAAGAGATAGGTCGGATTATATACCGAGTTCGGACTTTATCCTTTCCACCTTGGCACGAGCCTCTTGGCGGATAACTTCAAGATCTGATCCTTCTTTTACCTTCAAGTGTACCTCTATGTAGTACTTGATCTTCGGTTCTGTTCCGGAAGGACGTATGGATAGCTTTGTGCCGTCAGCCGTTCTATATTGTAGAACATTGCTTGTGGTCGGCATATCGAGAGTGAATTCCTCGTTTTGTTGAAGTAGTCTTCCCTTCAGGTCTACGTAGTCCAGCATTTCGGTTACAGGTGATCCATCTATGGTGTTCATAGGTCTCTCTCTGTATCCTTTCATCATTCCTTCTATCTCCTCAGCACCGGATTTACCTTTGCGGACAATGGAAACGCCCACTTCGTAAGAGAATCCGTAAGCGGTATAGATGTGATCCAGAAGTTGGTAGACAGTCATACCTTTCTCCTTTGCCCACGTTGCTATTTCGGCAAGGATGGCACAAGCAGAGACGGAGTTCTTGTCCCGGCAGAAGTCTTCCCACAGATAGCCGTAGCTCTCTTCGCCTCCGCCGAGGTACTCTTTCTTGCCCTCGTTTTGTCTTATGATGTCTGCTATCCACTTGAAACCGGTATAGCTGTCGTACAGTTCCACATTATTTGCTTCGGCAATAGTGCGGATAAGATCGGTTGTAACTATCGTCTTTACGATGTATTGGTTATCCTTGAGCTGTCCGCTCTCTCTTCGTTTCTCTATTGCATAGTAAGCATAGAGCAGACAAGTCTGGTTACCATTGACCAGTATCCACTCTCCGTTGTTGTCCTTAATAGCGGAGCCTATGCGGTCTGCATCGGGATCCGATGCCAAAACAAGGTCGGCATCCACCTCTCTTGCCTTGTCCAACGCCATCTTCAAAGCGGCAGGCTCTTCCGGATTGGGAGATACAACGGTAGGGAAATCTCCGCTGATAACTTCTTGTTCAGGTACCGAGATGATGTTTTTGAAGCCGAAAGCACGAAGCGCAGCCGGTACAAGTTTCTGTCCGCAACCATGGATAGGAGTGTAGACAATCTTCATGTCGCTGTGCGCTCTTACCGCATCGGGAGAGAGAGAAAGAGATGCGATGGCATTAAGGAACTGCTTGTCCATATCTTCTCCCAATATCTCTATCATGTCGGCAGGACCATCAAACTTTATCCCTTTCACGTCTCGTATCTGATTCACCTCTGCTATCGTGTTCTTGTCATGCGGAGGAATCATCTGCGCACCATCGCTCCAGTATGCCTTGTAGCCGTTGTACTCTTTCGGGTTGTGCGATGCCGTGATCATCACGCCGCTTTGACAGCCGAGTGTGCGAATGGCAAAAGAGACCTCCGGAGTAGGACGAAGATTTTCAAACAGGTAAACCCTTATGCCGTTTGCCGCAAATACCCCTGCCGCTATCTCTGCAAACTTACGAGAGTTGTTGCGGCAGTCGTGTCCTATGACCACCTTAATTTCGGGAAGAGATGCAAACTCTTTTTTCAGGTAGTTGGATAGCCCTTGTGTGGCAGCACCTACCGTATATCTGTTCATGCGATTGGAGCCTACGCCCATTATGCCTCGCAGCCCTCCCGTACCAAATTCGAGGTCTTTATAGAACGACTCTATGAGCAATGTTTTATCTTCTGACTCCATCATGCGGCGCACTTCCGCTTGTGTTTCCGCATCGTATCCGTCCGTGAGCCATTGCTGAGCTTTACTCGTGACGAGTTGGAGTAGCTGTTCTGTTGCCATAATCTAAAGAAATTATTGTATGTGTTTCATGTTATGTCCGTCCTGCAAAGATAACGAAATAGAGAGAGCGTACCAAAATGAAGGTAGAGGATAGCCTCTCTTGTTGTCTATATTATCTGTTGGCTTGGATGAGTCTCTCCGGTGAAAGGAACCATTTCTTTAAGTCTTCCCAAAACTATGATAAAAAAGAGGCACCACTTCAATTCCGTTTGAAGAACAAGTCTCTCCAAAAAGAAGAATATTTCGGAAAAACAACGGCTGGTTTTCTCTCTTTTGGGGAACTCGAAAATGGGGGAAACGGAGAGGCTATTTTTATATATTCCATCCCGTTGAAAACAGCTCTCTGATGGTCGCTCTCTATTTTGATCGGAGGGGTTGTTTTTAGAGCACGATCGAATTGTTAAATTCGCCTCATTTTATTAACGCTATTTTCGATACAGGTTCACTCAAAACGATAAAGCAGTATATTTTGTCGGCTTAAAGTATTAAACGAAACCGGTAAACGTATTTACCGATTTCATTTAATACGTTTACCGGATTCAATTAAAGTGTTTAGAAAATTTGGTTAGTTTGCTGATTATTAGTGATTTATCTGTTTTCTATGCTTTTTGGGCACTTTTTGAGTCATTTTGTCTTTATAGAATGTTTACAATGAATACTCCAAAATTAAACTCTATTAACGCAAAAAAGGGGCTTGAATGAGACCAAGAGGAGGGTTGACTCCGTTTTTGAGATTTTCTGTATTAGTTTGTCTTTCAGATTATTGCTTTCAGAATAGAGATCTTTATCCTTATATTGCTCTTGGCATCGCTCTCTTTTTTTCTCTTCCACGAGGTTGAAAATGAGGAGAAACGGCACTCCGTTTTTATATAAAAGTGCACGCTGAAATGACTCTGTTTTTTGCCGTTTCGAGATGAAAAATAAGGGCAAAAAATAGCTCTGTATGATGGGGTGGAGGAGTGTCCTCTTTTCCCAAAATCATACAGAGCCTTATCTCCGAAAATCCTATAAACAGGATCTTCCGATGCTATTTTATGTCTGCACTCTGACCGTTATAGATGGCGCTGATCTCCTTTTCGTACTTCTCTTGTACCACACGGCGTTTTACTTTGAGTGTATTGGTCAGCTCGCCTGTCTCTATCGAGAACGGCTGCGAAAGGATATGGAAGCGTTTGATACGCTCGAACGATGCAAGGCCTTGTTGGGCTTGCTCTATGCGACCTTCGATAAGAGTGTGTACCTCTTCTATCTTTGCAAGATCTGTTTCTGACAGATCTTTGTTCGGCACTTGGCGCTTGTCCAGTGCCGTGCGCACCGCACTCCAGTTGGGATACACCAATGCGCTCACATAGGGTCGGTTATCCGCAATCACAGTTATCTGCTCTATGTATCTGTCTGATGATAGCAAGCCCTCTATCTGTTGAGGGGATATGTACTTGCCATTGGCAGTCTTGAAGAGGTCTTTGAGCCGTTCTTCAAAGAATATGGTCTGCCCTTCCATGCGTCCTTTATCTCCTGTTTTGAACCATCCGTCGGCTGTAAAGGCGGCTTCTGTTGCTTCCGGGTTTTTATAATATCCGGGTGTTATTGTGCCTCCCTTTACTAAGATTTCTCCCGTATCGGGGTCTATCTTTACCGAAACACCGGGCAGTGTCTCGCCGATAGAGTCCAGAATGTATCTCTTTTGAGGGTAGAAGCAGACGGTGGCTGAGGTCTCACTGAGCCCGTAACCCACTACGATCGGAATGCCCATGGATTGAAGATATTCGTTGATCTTGATAGGGAGAGCCGCTCCCGCCGTTGGGAAAAGTTTTCCATGCGAGAGACCTATTGCTTTTCTTACTGCACTAAAGCCGGTTTTATTGAAGAAAGCATACTTGATGGCAAGCAATGGAGGAGGAGTGAGCCCGTGTATCTTGTATTTGAGATTGTACTCTTTACCTATCTCAAGCCCTCTTCTCAAGATTTTTTGGACAAATGGAGAGGCGGTCTCTATCTTTTCCTGTACTCCCATATACACCTTTTCCCAGAATCGTGGAACGTTGCAGAGGAAGTGCGGTTCTACTTCTTTGAGGTAGGTCAGAATCTCTTTCGGTTTGTCGCAAATGGCTATGCGTACTCCACGTTGCAGGCAGAGATAACTCCAGAGCTTCTCGAAGATGTGAGACATCGGCAGAAAGTTGATAGACCAATGAGAGTGTCCCATATCCGGTATGCGGATGATGTGCCCTTCGAGAGCTATTATAATGTTGTTGTGAGTAATGATTACTCCTTTGCTTAGTCCGGTTGTTCCGGAGGTGTATATAAGGGTCGCAATATCCGATCGAAGTGCTTTGGATCTTCTTACCTTGACTTCAGCAGCTGCATTGATGGTATCTCCGAGCTTCAGGAAGTCCGAAAAATAGAGTGATGAACTATCTTCCGGATGAAGGCGCACACTGGTTTCAAACACCACAATCTGCTTTAGAGAGTCTATCTCTTTCAGCATCTTGTAAGCAATGTTATACTGCATTTGGTCACCGACAAAGAGTATCTTGACTCCGGTTTGGTCAAGTATAAACCGAAGTTGCTCCGGAGCGGATGTAGCATATACGGGCACACATATTCCACGTATGCTGTATATTGCCAAATCTGCATAGACAACCTTGTCTTTGTTCTCGGAAAAGACTCCCACGCAATCTTGAGGAGCGACTCCAAACTCTATGAGACTTTGTGCCGTTCTCTGTACATAATCGCTAAGAGTAACCCAGCTGATCTTACTCCATTTCCCATCTTCCGAACGCACTTTAAGGGCTGCATCGGAGCCGTATTTCTGTGCTTGTATCGGAGCTAACTCTGCTAAATGGTGTATCTTTTCCTGTGCCATGTTTCTTTTTTCTTGTCTTTATTGGAAGATCACTCTTCTGTTTTTAGTCCGAAAAGCCTTTATTTCTTACGGAAGATATTGGCTATAATGAGAATGATACAAGCTCCAATGAAAGACATAACGAACTGTCCCCAGTTACTACCGCTTGTTTGGATATCCAACAGACTGTAAACCAAACTTCCGACAGCCCCGCCTACAAGACCGAGCAGAGTGTTTATGAATACTCCGAAAGAACGATCACGGAACAATTTGCCTGCTAAGAATCCGGCAACACAACCAATAATAAGTGATAAAACAAAACTCATAACCTGTAATGTTTTTGTGTGTTTTTAATAATAAGATAGCTCCAATCGGAGACCTCTACTGTACAAATATAATATAAAATAGTGAGATATCGGGGATTATTTAAGGATTGCAGAGATCGTTCCTTGCGATGTATCCACAATCTTGAACCCGAATTTTTCTGAAATTGTCTCCAATTTTTTTAGGTTGTCAGGCGTACCATTCCAATGGATGGGTGCAAAATATCGGGTGGTGGTTACCGTTTGGAGAAACTCTTCCAACCCTTGAAGATAGTTGGGACCCAGGCGAAGATCGGTAGGGAACAGGAGCAGGTCCATGGGATAGAGCTTATCGGCAGAGAGGTTTGCAAGCTCTTCTTTATATGCAGCCGCATACAGAGAGCGATAGTATTCGTTGGCTTCTTGATCCCAATGCCAATGGTTGAGATCGCCGGCGTAGAAAATTGTAAATCCATCCCGTAATCGGAGGTAAAAAGAGCCGCCTTCGTCTGTCGAGCCGTACACTTTCAGGGATAATCCAAGCCTTTTCAGAGCATACTCTTCAAGGATGGAGAGAAATATCACATCGTCTATCCGATCTGCGGGTACACTCTCTCGTACCTGTTCGCAAAAGATATAAGTGGGGTGGAAAGGCGTTAGCAGATTGAACATATCCCGGCTATAATGATCGTGATGCGAGTGTGTGCAGAAAACAACAAGAGGCTTCTCATGAGAGAGAAGCCCCATTAGCGTGGGAGTTGTTTGGGATGAGTTGTAGAAGTCGAAGAGCAGAAAGCTCTCGTCTGTCTCTATCAAACAGGTGCTGTGAGCTATAAAGTGAAGAGTCTTCATCTTAAAAATGTGTTGTTACTTCTCGTTTGCCACTTTCCATGCACCGTCTATCTCCAAAGGGTAAGGCGCGGTAATCTCTACGTCCTTGCCGGATATCGGATGAGTGAATGAGATTGTGCGTGCATGGAGACCGATACTCCCTTTTGGTCCGGATCGCTTCGCTCCATACTTCAGATCGCCTCTTATGGAAGATCCGATGGATGAAAGCTGGCAGCGGATCTGGTGATGTCTGCCGGTGAACAACTTTACTTCCAACAGCGTAAAGTGTGTACCCTGCTTTAATGTCCGGTAAGCAAGAACAGCTTCCCTGGCTCCGGGGCTGTTCTTACTTACGACATAGGATTTGTTTTGCTCTTCGTTCTTTTTGAGATAATGCACAAGCTTGGGATTCTCTTCCTGAACGGGAGGTTGCTCTACCAGTGCATGGTAAACTTTGCAAACCTTATCCTCTCTGAAAAGTTGATTGAAACGAGAAAGTCCTTTAGAGGTTTTGGCAAACAGCACAACACCGGAAGTGGGTCTGTCCAATCTGTGAATCACCCCCAAGAAAACGTTTCCCGGCTTATTGTCTCTCTTTTTGATGAAGTCCATTATCATATCCGGAAGAGTGGTATCTCCCGTTTTGTCGCCCTGAGTAATATCTCCGGGCTTTTTGTTTACCGCAATGATATGGTTGTCTTCGTAGAGAATCTCAAGCTTCATTACACTTATCTTTTAGATCAGATCTCCATCCCTCCGCAAACGGGAAGCACTTGACCTGTAACGTATGAGGATAGATCGGACGCGAAGAATACTACTGCGCCTGCAATATCTTCAGGTTGACCGGCTCTCTTGAGAGGCAATCCTGCAACCCATTGCTTCTTTGATTCTTCCGGAAGTTCGGCTGTCATGTCTGTCTCTATAAAGCCCGGAGCGATGACATTGACGCGGATGCCTCTTGAGCCCAACTCTTTTGCCACACTCTTGGAAAAGCCTATCAAACCGGCTTTAGAGGCTGCATAGTTGGCTTGTCCTGTATTCCCGGAAATTCCTACCACTGATCCGAGATTGATGATACTGCCTTGACGCGCTCTCATCATAATGGGAGTAACGGCGTGAGTAAGGTTGAAAGCAGATTTTAGGTTCACGTTCAGAACATCGTCCCATTGCGACTCTGTCATTCTCATGAGCAGTCCGTCCTGAGTGATACCGGCATTATTGACCAGAATATCTATCTTACCGAAGTCTTTCATAACCTCTTCCACCAACCGGTGAGCCGCTGTAAAGTCTGCCGCATCCGAGGCATAAGCTTTTCCTTTCACGCCAAGATTTGCTATTTCTTGCTCTACCGCTTCGGTATTGGCGTTAAGGCTTCTACCTGTAAAAGCGACACTTGCTCCATGTTTAGCCAGTTCGATTGCAATACCTTTACCTATACCTCTACTGCCACCGGTAACTAAAGCTACTTTTCCTTCTAAAAGTTTCATCTGTTTATTGGTTTTATTGTTGTGTTATTTCTGTTACTTGTAGTTGCCACACAGCCCATTCATGAAGAGTTTTCGGAGGTCGATGAGATGGTTTTTCATCTCTTCGTTGTCCAGACTAATGAATCCTTTTATAAAAGGAACCTCTAACCCCTTGAAAGCACTCTGTATAATGTATGCCATGTACTTTACATCCCGTACCACATATATCTTTTTATCCACACCTTCTTGCAGGATCTTCTCTATCAGTCTGCGCTCTTTGATGTCAAACTTCAAGCGAGTACGCTCCACAAGCATGATGTCTCTAAAGAAGTCTGCATCCAAAGAGCCGTTTCGCTTGACGATATTATCTATCGCCTGAAAGCGACGAAGAGCAAACCGGACCAGCTTATCTTGGGGAGGAAGATCTATCTCCGAAAACTCTCTAAGCTCTTCGTAAAGGGTGTCCAACTCTGTCTGCACCACAGCTGCAAATATCTCCTCCTTACTTCTAAAGTAGGTATAGAGAGTTCTTCTTCCTTTTTTTGCCGCTTGAGCTATGTCGTTCATGGTCGTTGCCTCTACTCCAATCTTCGCAAAAAGCTGGCGAGCTGTTTCTACAAATATCTTTCGTGTCTTTGATAATGCCATATCGGGAGCTGTTTAAGATAGATTAGAATTGTTGCATTTTGCATAATCTTGAGTAATGACCCTCAAGAGCAAGAAGCTGTTGATGTGTGCCTTGTTCCACGATTTTTCCTTCACTCAAAACGCATATAATATCGGCTTTCACAATTGTAGAGAGACGGTGAGCGATCACTACGGCTGTACGTCCTTTCATTAAGTTTTCCAATGCTTCCTGCACCTGCTTTTCGGAGGCGGTGTCAAGGGCGGAAGTGGCTTCATCCAGTATCAGCAGTTGCGGATTTTGAAGCACCGCTCTGGCTATGCTCAAGCGTTGCCGCTGCCCGCCGGACAGCTTTCCTCCTCTGTCGCCGATATTGGTGTGATACCCTTCTGCCATTTGAGAGATAAACTCATGGGCATTGGCAATCTTTGCAGCCCGCTCCACCTCTTCCTGTGTCGCATTAGGCACACCGAACGAAATGTTATTGAAGACGGTATCATTGAACAGAATAGCCTCCTGATTCACATTCCCCATTATCGAACGCAGGTCTGCCACCCGGAGCTGACGTATATCCTTGCCATCTATCTTTATGGAGCCTTCCGTTACATCGTAAAAGCGTGGTAGAAGATCCACGAGCGTACTCTTTCCGGAGCCGCTTTCGCCGACGAGGGCTATGGTTTTCCCTTTCGGTATCTCCAGGTTTATGTCTTGAAGCACCCACGATTGCCCGTAGCGGAACCAGACCTTATCAAACTTGATACTCCTGTCAAACGTAATCTCTTCCGGAGTTGCAGGGTCTTGTATAGGGTTTTCTGCGTTGAGGATAGAGTCTATCCGCTCTAAGGATGCCATGCCTCGCTGTACGGCATAAGCTCCTTTTGAAAGTTCTTTTGCCGGATTGATAAGATTATAGAAGATGATAAGATAGTAGATGAATGTCGCTGCTTCGAGAGAGTCGCTGCCTTCAAGAATAAGCGTACCACCATACCACAATACGATGGCTATCGTTGCCGTGCCGAGAAATTCGCTCATCGGATGAGCCAATATCTGGCGACGAGTGATGCGTATAGAGGTTCTCCGGAAGGTGTTATTAAATTCACCGAAACGTCTGTCCATCTTATCTTCTGCACGGAAAGCCTTAATAATGCGTAAGCCGCTCAGCATTTCTTCAACCATGCTCATGAGGAGTCCCCACTGTTGTTGTCCTAATAGGGAGGTGCGTTTCAGCTTCTTGCCTATTCGTCCCATGATATATCCGGCAATGGGAAGAAGTATGAACACGAAGAGGGTAAGCTGCGGAGAGATCACGATCATGCCTACGAGGAATATCGTGATCATTATCGGGTTCTTCAGCAACATATCCAAAGAGCTCATCACAGACACTTCCACTTCGTTCACATCACCTGCCACGCGTGCAATGATGTCTCCTTTGCGCTCTTCGCTGAAAAAGGAGAGCGGAAGAGAGAGCATCTTTCGGTAGAGTTGGTTTCTGATGTCCCGTACCACACCGGTGCGGATTGGAAGAAGTGCATACCCTGCAAGATAGGAGGTGCCAACCTTTAGAGCCGTCATTACCACAAGAGCCACTCCGAGAACTATCAGCGTATAGGAGCCGCCTTGGGTCTCTATCATTTGGGTCAGATAGTAGTTGAAGTTGTGTTTAAGTATTTCTGCCCCCTCTTTCAGACCACTCATAGAGCCAAGGCTGAGCTCGCTCCATGATCTCATGTCATACACTCCGGCGTCCAGCTTAAAGAGTATGCGCAGGATGGGCATGATGAGTGCAAAGGTGAAAAGATTGAGGATGGCGGATATGATATTAAGAAGAATACTCATCACCAAGTACCACTTATAGGGTGGCACAAAGCGTTTTATGAGTCCGATAAATTTCTTCATCTCTGCTGTTTTGTGGATATGAATAACAAAGATAACGATTTTTATCGTTAGGGATGTCCCTACACAGGACCATTTCAAAAGGATAGAATACGAAAAAAACTCAATCTCCTTGATGCGGAAATTGAGCTTCTCGATTTGTCGGGGTACCAGGATTCGAACCTGGGACCCCCTGCTCCCAAAGCAGGTGCGCTAACCGGACTGCGCTACACCCCGATAAGACAAGATCGTGAGACCCTTTTGTCTTTTGCTCTGCAAAGGTAAGACAACTTTTTTATTCTCGCAAGAGTCGGAGCGAAAAATCTCTTCATCTCTCTCCGCTTTCTTCAATATCGCTATCTTTGAAGCGTAAGAAGAGGCAATTTCCCCTTGATAAACAGAAATTAAACGGCAATTATCATGAATACGATAGGCACACATTTTCGTCTTACGACCTTTGGAGAGAGTCACGGCGCAGCCATTGGAGGCGTTATAGATGGCTGTCCGGCAGGAGTGGCACTGCGCTTGGATGAAGTGCAGGAAGCTTTGGACAGGAGAAGACCGGGCGGTTCGGATCTTACCACGCCCCGTAAAGAAGAGGATCGGATAGAGTTTCTTTCCGGACTCATGGATGGCATCACCACAGGAGCGCCTATCGCTTTTCTTATCAGAAATTCGGATCAACGTTCCGGTGACTACTCTTCTCTCGAACAGGTTTACCGCCCTTCTCATGCCGACTATACCTACACAGCCAAGTATGGTGTACGGGATCATCGTGGCGGAGGACGCTCTTCCGCACGAGAGACAGCCGTTCGGGTTGCTGCCGGAGCCATTGCAATGCAGATCCTTAACGATATGGGGATAGAGATAGTAGCCTATACGGCTTCTCTCGGAAAGGTCTCCATGCCTCAGATTTACTTGGATTTTGTGATGAAAGAAGAGGTGGAGGCTCATGCCGTGAGAACGCCCCTCTCCCAAACTGCCCGTGAAATGGAAGAGGAGATAAAGGCTGCAAGAGAGGAGGGAGACAGCGTTGGAGGTACTATTGCCTGCATTATTCGGGGAGTTCCTCCCGGATGGGGAGCACCTTTATATGATAAACTGAGTGCAAAACTCTCTTCTGCGATGCTCAGCATAAACGCTTGCAAGGCATTCGAGCTGGGAGACGGCTTTGCCGGATGCCATGCCAGAGGAAGCGAGCAGAACGACTCCTTTGTGCCGTGTCCGCACTCTCCTCGTGGCATAGCCACGCTTTCCAACCACTCCGGAGGTATTCAGGGAGGTATTTCCAATGGAGAAGTGATCCGTTTCAGAGTAGGATTCAAACCGGTTTCAAGTATTTCAAAGAAACAGCAGAGCGTGAATAAGGCCGGAGAACAGGTGGAGATCGAAATTGCCGGACGGCACGATCCGTGCGTCTTGCCTCGTGCAGTCCCTATCGTGGAGGCTATGGCTGCTCTGGTTTTGGCGGACTCTTACCTCGCTTCTTTGGGAGACAGACGGGAGGGATAACGCCTTGATGCTCCTTTTTCCCACTTTAACTCTTTTGGGGAGGATATTAGTAGCAGCATGGTCTCAAGGTAAAAAAGAGTGAGGAATAGGTCGTCAATACAGAACCATCTGTATCGTAACGGATGCGGAACAGGCAGAGATTCAAATTCTAAACATTGCCGTAAATGACAGATCACTTCTCGGATATGGCTGTTGCAGAGAAAAAATAGGGAATTGGTGTTGTGAGTTCAAATCTTTTGACTTATCTTTGCACAGCAAACGGCGAGATAGCTCAGATGGTTAGAGCGCATGATTCATAATCATGAGGTCCCGAGTTCAATTCTCGGTCTCGCTACTTCTTTAGAAGGTGTCGGAGAACATCTCGGTGGATGACGCTTCGACACCTTTTTTGTTACCCTCTTTCCGCTTCTCCAAACAGGGTGTCCGGATGCGATAAACAGCTCTTCCGGAGAGTTTTGGTGTGTCCGGACTCTTCTGATTTCTGCTTTCTTTTTTCTCTTTACGGCAAGAGGGTCGGGTGTGATGCTTGATGAAAAAAGAGGTAAAAGGGTTAAGAAGTTTTGCCGATACGGTTCAATAAAAGGCGTAAAGCGGTTAAAATTTTTGGATAGAGGTTCGACTTCCACAAAACAAGGCTTGGTCTCTAAAAATCAAACTACGATTTTTGGAGACCAAGCCTTGTTTTTATCCCTTGTATCTGTTTAGCGAAACTTTTGAACGGGTTTAGCCCTTTTTCCAAAAAGGTTAAAAGGAGTTTGCATACCGCTTTGGCGGTTATCGGCCCTGCTTATCCACTATCATGGTTTCACCTTTGATGTTTTGGCAGACGGGAACGACATCCCAAATGCTCTGCTTCAGGCAGTAGGCGGCATCTTCTTCCAGCCCGAGAGCTTCGAGGCGAGCGTAGTGGTCGGTAGTGGAGAGATAGAGAGCCAACTCTTCATTGTGATCGTTCCAAATGGTGTTCATGGATCTTATGGAGTCCGATAGCGGAGTGAGGTCGGCAAGTCTGCTCAGAGAGCTGTACAGCGCACCGGCAAACAGGGAGTCTTCCAAGCTCATCTTGTCTCGCCATCCGGCTGCAAGTATCAGTACCGTTCCGGAGTGTCGGGCAAGGTAGCGAGCGAGGGCTTCGATGTTGATAAATGCTCCGACCAGTACTTCTTCTTTTGCTATCTTCATCGCTTCCGCCAAGGCGTGAGTGCCATTGGTGGTCGTGAAATATATGAATCTGCCTGCCACCAAATGGGGCTGATACTCGCAGGGAGAGTTGCCGCACCGGGCAAAAGAGCATCTGCGTGCGTCTCTCTCCGCGCCTACAATCTCTCCCATTGCGGCTTTGGCTTCTGCCTTTTCCAGAGAGTCGAGCGGATAGACCGCCTTTGCACCATTGCCCAACATCGTTATGATGGTGCTGCTTGCACGCCAAACATCCACGACAACCACTCTATCCACACCTTCCGAGTAGGGCGGGAGCAGAAGGGGAGAGATGCAGAGGTCTATTTTGATTTTGTTTCTCATCATTCGTTTTTGCAAGAAAAAGCCCGAAGCAACTCTGTGGGAGAGTCTTCGGGCTTTGGATATAAGATCGGATCAGACCGATTTTAGTCGTTATCAATAGAGACAATCTCCACACGTCTGGCTTGTGCCGGAGTGGAGGAAACACTGTCTATGCCGCCCATGTAAGCATCTATGCGAGATGGTGATACGCCTTTATCCATGAGGTAACGCTTTACGGCTTCTACTCTCTTTGCGGAGAGAGCGTTGTTTTTAGCCAGATTTCCCTCAGGAGAAGCATATCCGTTGAGGCGGATGCGTTGGTCGAGATAGGTTTCCAGATAGGTAATCACCTGCTGCAGAGCTGTCTCGTACTCTCCGGAAATCTTGTGAGAACCTACGGGGAAGAAGATCTTGTGAGAGATGCGCGGTGTTCTTGCCTGTGCCACTTGGATATACTCCACAATGGTATCCTTAGGAAGATTTTTGGCATCAATCGTAAGCTCTACCTTTGCGGCTCTCTGATCTTGAGGTGATGCAGGAGCAGAAACCCTCTCTTCCACCAACGGAAGAGCTGTTTGGGGTTTCATCCGGCTCTCTTCTCTGAGTATCGGAGGCTCCACTACCGAACGAGGAGGTTGCGGAGCAGTGTTTACGATAACAGGTGCCGATGACGGCAACACAGCAGGAGCAGCACCGGACTCCGGTAAGATAAGTGTCTGGAGGACTTGCGGAGGCAGCTTGCTGTTGTTGGCTACCATTAGAAGTAAGAGCCTTTCAAGGCGATCCAGGCGAGCCTCAAGGTGTCCGCTGTAACTCTTTGCCAACGCTTCGTCTATCATCTTACGCTTGAGAGCCTCTATTTTGGTGCGCATCACAAGAGCATCCAACTCTCTTTGAGATTCGATGGAGTCTCTTTCGAGGGCGGCGGTTACAAGCTCCGTAACCAGGATTTCTGCCTGTTGGCGTGAGATCGGGATAAGCTTTTCTCCCTCTCCCGGACGTAGTACACTGGTCTTGCGAACCTTCTCTTTAGACTCTTTTTTGTGTACAACCTCCTTCTTCTGTGCCCATACAAAGCCGGGCACAGAGAGAAGAAGAATAGCTGTTATAAGTATTTTTCTCATAATCTAACATCGAATTTTGGGGTTAGAATACGAAGCGATATCCTACTGTAATCTGGTTGTTTTGGAATAAGTTGCGTGTAGAATAGTCCACGAAGATAGAGTTCTCGCCCACCTTAAGGTTGGTTCCGAGTATGATGTTACTACCGGCTCTCATCGTGTCGTATTGCTTAAACAGTCCCAATCCAAAGCCAATGTAAGGTTGGATAGGCGAATCTGCAGGAAGCGATATATTGTATATCACATTACCGGAAAGACCATAACCGGTCTTTTTGCCCAATGCTATGAACAGTTCGGGAACGAAGTCAAAGTTGGTATCGCTCACTTGCAGGTAAGCACGGAGACCAATATTGGCTGAAAGTTGTTCACCGAAGTTTACTCCGACGATAGGTGCCAAAGTGTTGTATCTGAGGAATGCGGTTTTGGTGGAAGTCTGATAAGCGTCTCCCTCCATTGACTTTGAAATCACTCGGCGTCCCTCTTTGGCATTTGGTTGTGCCGCATGTTCCGGATTGATGATTACCGGTTGGGCTGGAGCAACAAGCGGTGTGGACTGTCTCGGTTGCGTAGGCATGATGACCGTTGTAGAGGGTTGCGGCTGCACGTTGGAGCGGAGAAGTGTGTCGTAGTTTCTGTCCATCTTCTCTATGAGAGCCTTCAGTTCGGCTACCAAAGCATCGTTGGAAGATGGTGCCATACCTCTTTGATCTTGACGGAGAGCCGATAGAACCAAAGCAAAATCTGCGTCCGAAACAGCGTGGCTTCTACGTGATTTTCTTTGTGTAAGTACTTTCTCTACTACTCTGTCCACAAGCTCTTCAAACTCGCGAGCCGTCATTGTTTCACTGCTTCTCGGTTGAGATACGGTTTCTATCTTCTTGCTTGTAACGCTCTTTTCTTCCAAGACCTCTTTGCGTTGCTCCATAAGTGTTTCCACTTGTGCGTCATCTCCTGCCTTTAGAGCTTCTGCAAGCTGTTGGTTGATAGCGGCAAGCTTGTCTTCATACTCGGCACGAAGTGCATTGATCTCAGCATTGCTTCTCTCTCTCTCTCTTTCCAAAGCAGAGCCGTAAAGCGTAGAAGCACTCTTGACAGGAGCACCAAGATTGATGCGTAAACCTGCTGTGTACATCATGTTGGCTTTTACTTGAGAAGGCGTAACGATCTTTTCGGGAGAAACATCCTGCTTGGACATCAAGATGGCATTGGCTGTACCGTAAAGAGCAAAGTAGCGAGAAAGAGGTATTTCTATACCTGCTCCTGCCTGTGCAAAGAGATTGTTTTTGTTGAAATCGGTTTGATTGATTTCCTTTTCATCTTTTCTTGCATCAAGATAGCCGGCACCAAACTGCAAGTAAGGTACAACGCCGCGAGGCTGATTGAGGCGTGCAATCACGTTAGCCCCGTACATGCGCAACTCTTTATTGAACTTCGTGGAGAGTTTTCCCGGTTCCTCTGTTGCCTGATAGTAGTAACCACGTATGCCGACAAGGGAAGAGAAGTCTATTCCGGCAGAACCTCCCACAAACCATTGGTCTTTATACGGGAAGTTTTCATTGAAGTCCATGAAGGCTACACCCGGTTCAAGAACAAATTTGAGTCCGCGTGCAAAACCTCCTGTATAACTGTCACGGACACGTCTGTCCAAGGATGTGTTCAATCTTGGATTGGATCCGCCAAGGTATATATCCAGGGATGCAAGAGCGGAGTAGTTCTTCAAAAACTCGTTCTTATTCTGTGTATGCGGATTCAGATACGCATTCGTCGGGTCCATATTGAACAGCAACTGCTTCGCTTCCAAAGAGAAAACCACGCGCGGGGAGATATTCATCTTGAGACCTGCACCCAAAGAGGCATAGATCTGTTGCTCTTTATGCGCTCTGGCGTCCGTGCCTTCTGTCAATGGGTTATAGTCGAAATACTGAATACCGGTCCCTGCCAATATATAAGGAGAGAACGATACGCCGGAGAATATATTGAGCTTGGCTTCTCCTCCAATGCGTGTAATATCCAACGAGTGATTAGGTAGCTTTTCTGCAAGATTATCTGCAACATTCCAATTGAGACTCTTGAGTTTCCCTTTGAGGTCAAAAGATTTTTCAGCAATAGCTCTCAGTTCGAAATGCGGACCAAATCCAAATCCGGCACGAAGCCCATAGAACATATTGTTTTCAAGATTGATATTTTTATTCCACCACTGGTACTCGATCAAGGGAGAAACGGTTACGCTGACGTCTCTTACCTGAGCATTTGTAATTCCAAAAGCGGAAGCCCCAATCAGAAGGGCAGTCAGTAGATGTTTTCTTTTCATGGTTATAAAATTTAGAACATTACGAATGTGTTTATCGTAGTAGATAACTCCTTCAGTATAGTACAAAGATAGTAAAAATATATAAAAGGAAAGCGGTATTCTTAAATTAAACACCGCTTTTCCTCTTTTTATATACAGAAACCTCTCTCGGTTTTGAGCGTTTTATCAGATTCTTTCCAATACAATCCGGATAAGGTTTTGTAAAGATTGTTTATAGTCGACATTCATTTTTTGAGCCTTTCTTCCTGCTATTATACAACAGACTGTGAGGACATTGTGTCCCAGTACAGCCCCTATGCCGGCAAGGGCAGAAGACTCCATTTCAAAGTTTGTGATGATCCGGTTATTCCATGAAAATGCCTGAATCTTCCTGTTTAGATCCGGGTCTGCAAGTTCAAAGCGTAACTTTCTACCCTGTGGAGCATAAAATCCGTTTGCGGCAATGGTAACGCCTTTTAGTATATCATCTTTACAGATTCTGTCTACAAGCGGATCCGGAGCCTCTACAACGTATGGAAGAAGTCCTTTTATTTTCCAGTCCAATTGTTTCATAAGCTCTTTTTCAAACGCCAAATCGCAAACTTGATCCCGACCGGCATAGAAGTTCAATACGCCATCAAAACCTATTGCATACTTTGCCGCCACGTATGTCCCTATCGGAGAGATGTCCTGAAGCCCTCCGGATGTTCCGATACGTATGATATCGAGCTTGCGAAATTCATCTTTAACCAAACGGGTATCAAAGTCCACATTAGCCAACATATCGAGTTCGTTCATTACGATCTCTATATTGTCTCCACCGATTCCATGGGACAAGACTGTGATGCGTTTGCCTTGATACTTTCCGGTAATCGAATGAAACTCCCGGCTGCTAATATTACACTCAATATCTGTAAGGAATGAAGCGATGTTGTCTACACGTGCCGGATCTCCGCAGACAATGACTTTATCTGCAAGATGTTCGGGTTTCATGTGCAGGTGGAATATGGATCCATCGCTGTTTATGATCAGTTCCGACGGCGGAATAGGCTGCTTACTGTTGTTAAGCATCTTTTTCGTGATTTTTGGGTTTAACATCAAGCGGTTTCGCTATACTCTCTCTCATGGAAGTGTCAGCCTGAATATTTTTCAAGTGATAATAGTCCATGATACCGAGATTTCCGCTTCTGAATGCTTCGGCGATGGCTTTGGGCACTTCTGCTTCTGCTTCTATCACCTTCGCTCTGGCTTGTTGGGCAAGAGCTTTCATCTCTTGTTCGCTTGCCACAGCCATGGCTCTACGCTCTTCTGCCTTTGCTTGTGCGATGTTCTTGTCCGCTTGAGCTTGGTCCATCTGCAGTACCGCACCGATGTTTCGACCTATATCTATATCCGCTATATCTATGGAGAGGATTTCAAAAGCCGTTCCGGCATCGAGACCTTTACGAAGAACCAGTTTTGAGATAGAGTCCGGATTTTCGAGGACACTCTTATGGCTTTCGGATGAACCGATAGAAGAGACGATACCTTCGCCTACACGAGCCAAAACGGTCTCTTCTCCAGCTCCCCCTACAAGTTGTTTTATGCTTGCACGAACGGTTACACGAGCTTTGGCAATGAGTTGGATACCATCTTTAGCCACGGCTGTTACCGGAGGAGTATCTATCACTTTCGGATTTACAGACATCTGAACCGCTTGGAAGACATCTCTACCGGCAAGGTCTATTGCGGTAGCCATTTGGAATGGGAGGTCTATGTTTGCCTTGGAAGCAGATACCAGAGCATGTACCACCTGCTCTACGTGTCCTCCTGCAAGGTAGTGGGCTTCGAGTTCATCGCGTGTGAGTTGGAGGTCTGCCTTGTGCGACTCGATCATCGCTCTCGTTATCACATGAGGAGGAACATTTCTGATGCGCATCAGAAAGAGTTGCAACAGAGAAATTCTCACTCCCGACACACGTGCGGATATCCATAGCAGCACAGGGAAATAGATAAGAAAAATGGAAAGGAGGATGATAGCCACAAAGGCAACCCCTATCCAGAGATAAAATGTTTCTTGCATAGTTATATGATTTATATGTTGAGTTTTTAATGTTGATCGGCTATTCTTCTGACGAGGATCTTACCACTTTCGAGGCGTACAATCTCCACTCTTTCGTTTTCATCTATCAAACCTTCGAGCGATGTAGCCTCTACAATCTTTTCCGTATCGTCTAAGAGAATGTTTCCGGAGAGAGCAAGTCGGCTTGTGGTCTTGCCTGTCATTCCCACTGCAACGCTTCCTGCTTCATTCGGACTCTTACCTTCTATTTTAGAGCTAAGCCCTATCTTATCCAATGTTTTCGTCTTCGATATCCAGTATGCGCCAATGAAGAAGAGCAGCAGGCTGAGAAACAGCAGCGATAAAGCCACTATCGGAGAGATGGTATAGGAAAAATAGAGCAACCATATAAGCAGTGCCACAGAGAGTGTTCCGGCTATGCCCCAGCCCGGAATGAAGAACAATTCTGCCAAAGCCAGTGCCACCGCAAGCAGCGTAAACAGCAGCAGAATAAGAATAGTGGTTACAGGAAGTATCATGATCTTTGTATTTTGGTGTGGTGTTTATATTACGATTCTATGGAAGATATTATCATGTTCTTCAAGGATTTGAGTCTCTTTTGCAGCTCTTCCCTTTTTCCCTCCAGATGGAGAATGGATTGGCTCAAGCTCTTATATCGGGGACTCTCTTTGGAGATCGTTTTATACTCTTCCCTCAAACGCTTTAGCCGTTCGGCATCGGTCTGCATCTCTCTCAATGTCCTGCTGTACTCTTGTGTCAGCTTAGAGTGTGAGATATATACCGCTCTTCCGGATGCTGTGTAAAACAGAGGTTGTTCGGACTTTGAAGTATCATTGTAGCTCTCTCTCTTTTTGCCCGAAGCCTCTCTTAACGATACTCTCCGGTCGCTCCAAGATATACGCTCCATCATTCGGTGTTCTCGGAGTGTTGCAAAATCTGTATCCGGAGAAGCCGACTTTGTTTCGGATGGTCTGAAAGCATATAATATATATGATGGTTCTCCTTCATCCTTCAAGGTGTTTCTGTTGGAGAGGAAGAATGCGAAGTCGTTCTCTTCATCATTCATGTAGGCAATGTCGTCCGCATAGCCGGTGAACGGCATCGGGAGCTTTTGAGAACGCAGAAAGCTGTTATCGCTTTCGCGGAACATGGTTACATACAGATTGCTTCTGCTCCCCGGAATGGTATCCTTATAGGAGTAGTAGAGTGTCTGTCCGTCAGGCATCAGACATAGCCAGGAGATCTCTCCATCGGTGGGAAGACCTTCGGGTACAGAGCTATATCCGGTGTCTCCACTCTCTTTGTCGGGAGACTCGAACCAGACTACCACTCGGTCTGTCCCCGTTTCGGGATTTCGTTCCACTTTCCACGTCCGGTAGTCTCCGTGGATATGGAAAGACTTTTCTCTGAACGAAACACTCTTAGCCCCTGTTTGGGCAGCCAATATTTCCGGCAAAACGTCTCCTATTTCCGAGGCAGAAAGATGCAGCGTATCTATCAAAGAGAGTATCTTGATGCTTTGCAGCGCTCTCTTTTCCTGTTCGATCATCCGTTCTGTCTCTTGAATTTTCTTTTTGATGGCGTCGGAAGCTCTTCTGTTCTTCTTTATATCGGTCAGCTGAGCTTCTGCCTGTGCGAACAGATGACTTTTCACAAGGATCTGTACCACATCCAGACGCTCCATCGGTTTCCTTTTCAAGGAGGGCAGAAGCTTTAACCCTGCCTCTGCGGCTTCGTCTACCCGCCCTTGTTGAGCAAGAGTCTCTATCTGATCGAGCGTTTGAGCATTCATGCTCATCGGTGTAAGGAATAGCAGCCCCGACAGCAAGAGCAATGCCCAAGCCTTTATACCTGTTTTGGCTGAAGCATTGCCTATGATATTTGTTTCTATATTTTGTCCTTTCATAGCTTTCCAAAGTTAATTAAATCTTTTGAAGAATAGAGCTATTTTGCCTCTTCATTTGGTGAGGCAAAAGCTCATGTCTGCTCTCTTTACCCTGTGCCTCCATATAGAAGAAAGGGTATCGAAGACAGTGCTCCGATACCCTTTCCGGTTATTTATGAGGAAAAATCTTTTTCTTATCCCAGATAAGACTTCAGAAGGACACTTCTATTGCCCTGTCTTAGTCTGCGGATGGCTTTCTCTTTAATCTGCCTTACGCGCTCTCTTGTAAGCCCGAAACGCACACCGATTTCCTCCAATGTCATTTCCGGACAACCGCCTATTCCGAAGAACATCTTGATTATATCGCTCTCTCTTGGAGTGAGTGTCGAAAGAGCTCGTTCTATTTCCAACGATAGAGAGTCGTTAATCAGAGTTCGGTCTGCATTAGGAGCATCATCATTCACAAGTACGTCCAGCAGGCTGTTATCCTCTCCTTCCACGAAAGGCGCATCTACAGAAAGCTGTCGTCCGTTTATTTTCATTGTTTCGTTTACCTTGTCTTCCGACATCTCCAGTGCTGCTGCAAGCTCTTCGGATGATGGTTTGCGCTCGTGCTCTTGCTCGAACTTCATCACCGCTTTCTGAATCTTGGAGATATTGCCGACCTGGTTGAGAGGCAGACGAACTATTCTCGACTGTTCTGCCAATGCTTGAAGAATGGATTGGCGGATCCACCACACGGCATAAGATATAAACTTAAAACCTCTGGTTTCATCGAACTTCTCTGCTGCTTTGATCAAGCCTAAGTTCCCTTCGTTGATAAGGTCGGGAAGGCTCAATCCCTGGTTTTGGTACTGTTTTGCCACAGACACAACAAAACGAAGATTCGCTCTCGTTAGTTTTTCCAATGCGGCTTGGGAGTTTTCATCATTGCGATGAATGGCTTGCGCCAACTTTACCTCCTCTTCCACCGTGATAAGTTCTTCGCGTCCGATCTCTTGCAGATACTTGTCCAAAGAAGCACTTTCACGATTGGTTATAGACTTCTGAATCTTGAGTTGTCTCATTATCTAATGATAGTTATACGTAGTAGGGGAAAATTACTGCAAAGGTAGTAAATAACGAACAATTAACCAAAAGCAAAATGGCAGTATGGATAAACCTCTTTTTCTACCGAACCGGAGCTTCGGATCATTGTGGAAAAAACATTCCGAACATTGGTTTCAAGCTCTTGCAATGAGGAAGAAGAGCCTTTTTGCACTCCTGAAAAAGATAAGCATGAACGGGGAAAACGCCTGTTTGAAGGGTGGCAAATTTCTGCTTATGCCGTTTAAGAAAAGCTTTTATATCCGTTCGGAAACTGTTTTTAATCCGTTTACAAATCTGTCCGAACAGCTAAAGATCTTCTTTTCAAGGTTTGACTTGCAGAGGTCGTGTCTCTGTTTTTGGAAGTCAAGTCTTGTCTTGTGGAAACCAAGGCGTAATTTTCACGAATTTAGACGAGATTTCCGGAAAACAGCAGAAGATGGCAACATTTTGAAGCGTTTGGCAGAACCTCCGAACAGGGCAAACTACTTTTGTGATCGCATTAACCATAACTTCAAAAACAGAACAATCATGGCAGAGTACAGAATGAGAGAGATGCCCGACCTGGGCAAGACCGGCAAGCAAGTGAAATACCCCAAAATGGTCATCATACAACAGCTTGGATTGGAACATCTTGCAAAAGAGATCAGTGAGAGTTCGAGCTTCACTCCGGGAGATGTGAAAGGAATCGTTACCGCTCTTTCACAGAGCATTGCCCGCCTTATAGCGCAAGGCTTTTCCGTAAAGGTGGATGGTCTGGGTACATTTTCCGCTTCTTTGGGACTGAAAGAGGGAACAGAGCCGGAGAGTGTTGCCGGTAAACGAAATGCGACAAGCATAGAGATGAGGGGTGTTAATTATCGGGCAGATAAGGAACTTATACGGAGAGGAAACAATATCTGCTCCTTGAAACGAGGGCATAGCCGCATCTATACGGATGCTTCCACCGGAGAGGCAGAGCGTCTTGCTGCTGCGCTGAAACATATTCGGGAGGAGGGTTTTCTGAAAGTAAAAGTCTATGCCGTCCTTACCGGACTCTCGGCTTCTACCGCAGGACGGGAGCTGAAAGCCTTTGCGCTCTCCGGCAGACTGCGATGCCGAGGACAGGGGTCGCATATCTACTACCTCTCTCCTGCGGAAGAATAGGTCTCTAAGATGCGGATGCTTCTACATTTGTGCGTATAAAAAAGCTCTCTCACAAAGCCGGCGTCTACCATGGAGGTGGACAAACTTTGTGAGAGAGCCGTCTGTCTTGTCAAGGATCTCTCTTTCCTGAACCTCTAAAGGTTTAGGAGAGATCTATTGCAAAGTATTTTCTTTCGCCATTAGGCTGCAACCCTTTGATGAACAGTACTTTGTCCGAAGAAGATGAAGCGATTACCTCGTTCACGATACGCTCCATGTCTTCCGGTGTCTGCACTGCAACATTGTTCACGGAAAGGATGATGAAGCCTTTGCGAATGCCTGCCTTGCTGAGTCTGCCGTCGTCCACGCCGGCAACTTCCACGCCGAAATCTATGCCGAGGCTCTTTCTCTTTTCGGCAGAAAGTGCTCTGAACGCAGCACCAAGCGAGTCGAAAGAGGCTTTTCTTACCACTTCCGTGTTGCCTTTGCTGTTTTTAAGGGCAACATTCAGCTCCATGCTCTTGCCTTTTCTATCTATTCGGAGCTTCACCTGATCGCCCGGACGATATTTGGAGATCTGCTCTTGCAGTTCGGAGATACTGCGAATCTTGGCACCATTAACCTCTGTGATGACGTCTCCGACCTGAACACCTGCCGCTTTGGCCGGGCTGAAATCGGCAAACTCCTGCACTACCGCTCCCTCGGAAACCTTGAGACCGAACTTCTCTTTAGAGTCCGAATCTATATTGCTTCCGACCACTCCGAGTATCGCACGCTGTACCGCTCCATACTGCTTGAGGTCTGTAACCACCTTGGAGGCAATGGATACGGGAATAGCAAAGGAGTAGCCGGCAAACTGTCCGTTTTGAGAGTAAATCATGGTATTGATTCCCACCAACTCTCCTCGTGTATTGACGAGAGCGCCACCACTGTTACCGGAGTTTACCGCTGCATCCGTCTGGATGAACGAAGAGATTTGCTGAAGATTGCCGGAAGGCATACCGTTTCGTCCCTTCGCACTCACGATGCCGGCAGTTACCGTAGAGGTCAGATTGAAAGGGTTTCCGACAGCCAATACCCACTCTCCCACTTTCAGTGCTTCGGAGTCTCCGAACGGGATTACAGGCAGATCTTTGGCTTCTATCTTGAGAAGAGCCAAATCGGTAGCCTTGTCCGTTCCGATGATCGAAGCGTTGTACTCCTTGTTGTCATTGAGTGTGATGGTGAGCTTGTTCGAGCCTTCTACCACGTGGTTATTGGTTATGATGTATCCATCGGAAGATATAATCACTCCCGATCCCATGGAATAAGAGGGTTGTGGCTGTATTCGACGAGAACCTTGTCCCGGACCGAAGAAAAACTCAAACGGGTCTATAAACTCTTCTTGTGCCCTGCGACCGGAACGAGAAGTGTTTCTGGAAAGTTCTGCACGGATATGCACTACTCCGTGCACACTCCTTTCTGCCGCTTCCACAAAGTCTTTGGGCAGTCCGGCAGGAGCGAGTGCCACCTGCTGCATATTACCTTCAAAAGCAGCTGAAGGCGTTCCGCTGTTTCCGATAGCGTGAGTGTCTCCCACGTGTGTCCCTCTCAGACCTGTATATCCCGCATATAAGCCCACTGCCAATACTGCACTGAGGCAGGAAGATCCGATGATGGCAAGAACAAATTTGGTGTTTGTCTTCATGATTAAAGCTTTTCTTAGTTATGTGTTTTTGTTGTCTGTTATAGGTTTCAAATCTTTCTTTTGATCGATTGGATGCAAAGTAAGCAAATAAAATGATAGATTTAACATAGTAAAGACCTATTTTTAGCATTTAATAACTACGTTGTTCCCATCTTTATGGTTGTTTAGCAAGGTACCTGATTCGTACCAATGAGATTAACAAAGAATAATATCGGAACCACTTTCAGAGGGGATAAAAGAGGAGTGAAAAGTGGATTCTATTCCATTTTTGTACCTTTGGAGGCGAGTATGCTCTCGTAATACATTCTATATATAAGTAAAGATGATTCTCTGTATCGCCGAAAAACCCTCTGCCGCAAGGGATATTGCCGCCGTGCTTGGAGCTACACAAAGACGTGATGGCTACCTTGAAGGGCAGGGCTATTGCGTTACGTGGACATTCGGACATCTGTGCACTCTTAAAGAACCGCACGACTACAAGCCGGAATGGCAGAGGTGGTCTCTGGAGCAGCTGCCGATGATTCCGGAGAAGTTCGGTATCAAGCTGATAGAAGGAAAAGGTATAGAGTCACAGTTCAATGTCATCAAGCACCTTGTCGCACAGGCATCGGAGGTTGTAAACTGCGGTGATGCCGGACAGGAGGGAGAGCTTATACAGAGATGGGTGCTCCAGTTGGCAGAGTGCAAAGTACCCGTAAAGAGACTTTGGCTTTCGTCCATGACGGAGGAGGCGATAAGGGAGGCGTTCAAAAATCTCAAGCCTGAGAGCGACTATCGGAACCTTTACATGGCAGGGCTGAGCCGGGCAGTGGGCGACTGGATACTGGGTCTCAATGCCACACGCCTGTACACCCAACGGTTCAAACCGGCTCACGAGAAAGGAATACTCTCCGTAGGACGAGTGCAGACGCCTACTCTTGCTCTGCTTGTGGAGCGTCATCTGGAGATCGAACAGTTTGTCTCGAAGCCTTATTGGGAGATAAAGACAACATATAGAGATACTCTGTTCAACTCTACAAAAGGGAAGTATGAGGAGGCATCCGAGGCTCAAAAAGTGCTCGAACAGATCCTTTCCGAACCGCTTCGCGTAACCAAAGTGGAGAAAAAAGCTGCCAAAGAGGGACCTCCTCGCCTTTTCGACCTCACTTCTCTGCAGATAGAGTGTAACAAGAAATGGGGTTTGACGGCAGACGATACACTGAAATGCGCACAATCTTTGTACGAAAAGAGGCTGCTCACATACCCTCGTGTGGATACGACATACCTTACTGATGACATCTTTTCCAAGTGTCCGAACGTGCTTCAGAACCTTGCAAACATTCCGGATTTGAGAGATATTGTTGCTCCGTTATTGGGTAAGGCTCTAAAGAAGAATAAGAAGTTTGTGGATAACAGTAAGGTAACAGACCACCATGCGATAATACCTACCGGAGAGACTCCACGCTTCTTGAATGAAAACGAAGAGCGTGTTTATTATCTTGTATCAAAGCGTTTCATCGCATCTTTTTACCCGGATGCAGAGATCAAAAATACCACTATATCGGCAGAGGTAGCCTCTATCCCATTCCGTGCGACAGGCAAAGAGATCACATCTTTAGGCTGGAGAGCGGTCTTTGCAGACTCTCCGGCAGATAAGGAGGAGTCTGTAAAAGATGAAGAGGAAACAGGTCTCCTGCCCGTTTTTACTGAGGGAGAGTCTGGTCCTCATAAGCCGGACTTGCAGGAGAAACAGACTCAACCGCCAAAACCATATACGGAAGCAACTCTGCTGAATGCCATGGAGACAGCCGGAAAGTTGGTTGAAGACGAAGAGCTGAAAGAGGCCATGAAGCAGAAAGGTATCGGAAGGCCTTCTACGCGATCCGCTATCATCGAAACCATTCAAAAGCGCGGCTATGTGGAGAAGAAGAGAAAGAATCTGATTCCGACGGCAAAAGGAATAGCCCTCATCCGGATCATCAAGAGCGATCTTCTGAAAAGCGTTCGTCTGACAGGCGAATGGGAGTACAAGCTGCAGCTTATAGACAAAGGGAAATACTCTCCTCATACTTTCATGGAAGAGATGAAAGTATTGGTAAAAGACCTTGTCCAAGAGGTGATCTACGGCTCTTCCATCATGAAGTCCGCCGATAATGCCTATAAAAGCATAGATACTTCGGTGGTCTGTCCGGCTTGTCTTTCCGGGACATTGCTGAGAGGGAATGGAGCTTATGGGTGTTCTCTTTTTCGGGAAGGGTGTTCTTTCCGGATCGGTTATGACTCTCTTCCTGCCACTGCTACCGTAGAGGAGATCCGGGAAGCGGTATCGAAATTGTACAACAAATAAGCCCCTTTCTCTTATGAAACTTATCTATCGGGTTGTTATAAGGCTATCTATCTCTTTGAGTATCATCCTTACGATATGGGCTGGACTCTTTTATGCTGCGATGATAGATGAGTTGAACGATGAGATTGATGACTCTTTGGATGACTATTCGGAGCTTATCATGGCTCGATTTCTCGCAGGAGAGAGTATTCCGACAGTGAGTACCAACTCGAACAATCAGTACTATTTGAAAGAGATTTCAAGGGAGGAGGCACTGAATAGACGGCGTGTGAGGTATATAGATACCATGGTCTATCTTCCGCTTAAAAAGGAAACAGAACCTGCCAGAGTGCGTTCGGCTGTTTATCACAAGGGTATGGGAGAGAAATATTATCGTTTGGATGTTTATACCCCAACCGTGGAAAAGCACGACCTTAAAGAGTCTATACTTTCATGGATCATATTCTTATATATATGTCTTCTGCTTACGATCATTGCCGTAAATATCTGGATCTATGAGCGAATCAATAGACCTTTGTACAGATTGCTCTCTTGGATGGATGGATATAAAGTAGGAGAGGCTAATCCGGCTCTTAACAATCCGACCATTATATTGGAATTTGATAAACTGAATAAGGCAGCAGTGCGTAACATGGAGAGGGCAGAGGAGCTGTTTGAGTCTCAAAAGCTGTTTATCGGAAATGCTTCACATGAGATGCAGACTCCTATTGCCGTTTGCCTTAATCGCATAGACACGCTGATGGAAGACGAGACACTCTCTGAAGAACAGCTGGCTGAACTTGCAAAGACTCAGCAGATGTTGGATTATCTTTCCAAGCTAAACAAAGCTCTTATGCTCTTGTTCAAGATAGACAATCATCAGTTTGTGGAGAAAAAAGAGCTGGACTTCAATACCCTTGTTCATCAAATGCTACCGAACTATTCGGATGCTTATGAACACATGAGTATATCTTTGAAGATTGTGGAGAGTGGTGTGTTTCGAACCGAAATGAATGAAATCTTGGGCTCTATCCTGATCGGCAACTTTATTAAGAACGGCTATGTGCACAACATACAGGGGGGGGAGTTTGTGGTTGAGCTTTCGGATAATAAGATTGTGTTCCGTAATAGCGGAGTAGATACACCATTAGATCCTCTTCAGATCTTTAATAAATTCTATCAGGGTAGTAAGAAACAAGGCTCTTTAGGCTTGGGATTGGCTTTGGTTAAATCTATCTGCGAGGTAGAACATCTGCAAGTAAGCTACTATTTTGATGCTCAAAGCAGACACTGTTTCGAGCTTTCTCGTCAGAATAAAGTATAGAAAGATCTCTTTCTGATGGGGAACAATGCAGGTGTAATCCTCTATATAGAATGAAAACAATATAAATCTCACTTTTTTATTTCATTCCAGATTCTTTTCAGGTTTCGTTTCGATATTTGCAGTACAATCATCAAAACTATATGCCATGAAGAAAGAAATGAAAAAGATTGGATTTATACTTTTTACTGCAACTCTTGGAGGAGCATTGGTATTCTCTTCTTGTACGAAGAATGAAGACGTTAAGCAAGATCTTCCTATAGTTCAAGAAGAAACAGAAAGACTGCCTGAGAGTGCTTCTCAGTTTGTCTCCACTTACTTTGAAGACTATACCGTCGAGAAAGTGGTAAAGAGAGAGAAAGAGAATGAATTCGGTGCTCTTTATGCAGGAGTGTTGAAAAAGAAAAACAACACTATTGTTACAGATAATGTCAAGATCGAATTTGACAGAAATGGTCAGTGGATAGAGATTGAAAGTCTTATAGATGGTCGTCCTATTCCACGTAATCTACTCGGACTTCTACCTGCTGCTATCGTACAGTATGTAGATACAAACTATCCTAACATCGGTTTACAGGAGATAGAAAGAAAGGCTTATGGCTTCAAGGTTGAGCTTGTAAATGACAAAGAGTTGCTCTTTGACAAAAGCGGAGCACTACTTAACGACAATTCTCAAGGAACGAATCCTAACCCTGGAGAAGCCGATACAAACACTACAATAGATCAGTTTGTAAGCACTCACTTTCCGGGATACAGAATCGTTTATACCAAGATCGAACGTGAAAAAGGTCAGATCAGAAAGAAAGTTTATCTGAAGCAAGGATACTTCAAGAGCTATAAAGTTGTATTTGATCGACAAGATCGTTGGATCGAAGTAGAGGGAGATGACGATTACTATCTACCGGTTCCGGAGTCTATCATGAGACTTATCCCTGCAAGTATCTCTGAGTATGTCAAGAGAACTTACCCAAGAACTTTTATCGTAGAACTAAAGAAAAAGAGCTACGGATTTGAATTGGAATTGGCGAATGATGTTGAACTTCGTTTCGATGCAAACGGTTCTTTGATAGGTCCGGATAATGATCAAGGCGGAAACAATCCGGGTAACGGAGGCGATGCTCCTATTGTAGACGACAGACTCCCTCGTATTGCAAACGACTTCCTTGCTACTCATTTCCCTAACGTACGTATCAAAGAGATCAAGATTAAGCGTCGCAGCAACAATCCTTACGTTACTATGTACGATGTAGATCTTGTAAATGGTGTTGACATTAACTTTAACAGCAATGGCGAGTGGATTGAAGTAGACGGAGATGAGCGTGCATTGCCAAACTCATTCATCGAAACTCTTCCTGCCAATATCAGAAACTATATCAGTGCAAGGTTTCCAAGAGCTTATATTTCTACTGTTGAAAAGAAATCCAACGGATATAAGGTAGAAATCATGCACAGAGGTGATGATGTTGAAATCTACTTCGACAGAAACGGACAGTTTGTAAGAATCGATGACTAACCTTTAGAATTAAAACCAGAAAACACACAGAAAAGAGATCCGATATGGAAGCCTTCCATATCGGATCTCTTTTTTATATCGTCAGCAAGTTTTTTGCTATTTGTTGCCGTACTTGCTTTTTACCAAAATCAATATAAAGGCTGCTCCTCCAATGATACCGGTTATCACTCCGATAGGCAATTCATTGGGGGCTATTATCGTTCGAGCAACAACATCAGAGAGTATCAGGAATACGCTTCCTGCCAAATATGATGTCAAGAGCAGTTTACGGTAATCCGTACCAACCCATAGTCGGACAATATGAGGAATAACCAATCCGACAAATCCAATCACTCCCGCAACAGCAATACAGGCACCGGTGAGGAGCGAAGTGGTTATAAAGAGAATACGTATAGTGGTATTGGCATTGATGCCGAGGTGCATTGCTTTCTCTTCTCCAAGCCTTAGAGCATTCAGGGGCGTGGTAAAAAGGTAGGTGATACCCAAAGAGAGGATGGACAGAATAAGCATCGAGGCCCAAAGCATCGTGTTGCTTTCATTCAGAGATCCCATAATCCAGAACACTATTCCGTGAATGTTTTCCACATCCGTCACACTCATCAGAAACATCATTAGGGAAGAGGAGATAAAGCTGATCATGACACCGATCAGAAGCATCCTTGTAATGTTGAGATAGCCACGCTGCAAGCTGAGAGTATAGACCAGAAAGATTGTGAGCAGAGCACCGATAAATCCGGCAAGCGGCAGAAATAATATCGTGACGGCATGCAGTCCGGAGACAATTGCAAAAGTTACCCCCAAAGATGCTCCCCCCGATATTCCCAAAGTGTAAGGCTCTACCAACGGATTCCTGTATATCCCTTGCAGCACCACTCCGGCGAGGGAGAGAGCACCACCCACAGCCAATCCCAAGAGAGCACGAGGCAGTCGGATATAAGTAAGAATGCCATACTCCATACTGTCCGGATCCTGCAATATCTTTTCCCATTCCCAAAAAGGGATGGAGATTTCCCCGATACTCAGAGAGAGTAGCAGTACTCCCACAAGACTTACAATAAGGATCGGGATGGCAAAGGTTGAGCCATACTTCGCTGTTCGCATACGGGTATTCAATATTCTATCCCTTTTCGAGAGCGTATCTTACTATCGAAAGGGTGTTTCACTTTCTTGCAGTAGGTAACATAATGAGCAAGCTCCATGAGATTTTCCGTAGCACCTCTTCCGGTGAGTACCAGTTCAAGATGTTCGGGCTTGGTGCGGATAAAGTCGAGCAGCAACTCTTCTTCTATGTAGTGATCTCGTACCGAAATGAGTATCTCATCCATGATAAGAAGGTCGAATGTCTCGTGTCGGACAAGATCCTTAAGGAAGTTCACAGCTTCTTTTGCCTCTTGTGCAACGGCTCCGGGAGATATTGATTTATCCAAGTGTGGGTGTCCTTTGGCAAAGTTATAGACGGATGCTCCCAATTTTTTCAAGCTCTCCATTTCTGTGTATCCATACTTTTCGGGGCGCTTGTGAAAGGAGCAGTAGCACACCTTAAAGCCTCCGCCCAATGCGCGAGTAGCGAGTCCTATCGCTGCTGTTGTCTTACCTTTTCCGTCTCCGGTGTATATGTGTATAAGTCCGAAATTGTTTTTCATCTTCTGTTATCTGATATACTTGTCCAAAACTTCGAGTGTCTTTTTGAATGCGATAGGGGATGGCTGACACGCTATTGTAGAGTCCACGATATATATATGTCCGTTTTTCGTGGCGGTCATGGTCTTATGTTTTAGCCATGTATCTCGCTCTTCTTCTCCCACTACTCCCATTGTTACCACTATGATATAGTCGGGATTCTTAGCCACAACAAACTCTCTCGTCAGAGTGCCTTTGGTCTCTTTTTCGGCTATATTCTCCACGCCGAGAAAAGAGAGGTAGTCTGCCATGAATGTATTCGGAAGAACCGCAAAGATCGGATTGGCTCCGATCTGCATGAAAACCTTGGAACGTCTCGTTTTCTCCTTTTTTCTTTTTTCCTGGATCTCCCGGATCACCTTTTGGCTATCCTTTACTATTTTCTCAGCCTGCTCCGTGTAGCCTAAGGTGCGTCCCAGTTGGAGAAACTGGCTGCAAATCTCTGCATAACTTTTCGGAGTGGGTTGCATCTGTATCTTTACTCCCATCCGTTTCAGCGTTTCCATATCTTTCGCATTGGTGAGCCCCGACACAAAGACAATGTCAGGCTTAAGACGAAGGATCTTCTCCACATTCATCTTTACGGCGGAAGATACCACTTCAGCCTTTACTCCCTTGGGAACATTGCAGTAAGAAGTGATTCCGACCAGATATTTTTCAGCCTTGAGGTCTACGATACTTTGGGTTACCGATGGGACGAGAGAGACTACTCTCACAGGCTTTTGAGCTATAACCGAGAGGAGAGAGCTGCATATTATGAACAATAGCAGTATCTGTTTGCGAAGCCGAATCATAAGAGTTGAAGTGTGTTAAAGTAGTGTTTATCGTTTTCGGTCTGATCTGTTATCCGGAAAGATAGTGGCTTTTGGAACAGAGGACCGTCGTAAACAAAAGTGTGGTACTCTCCATTCTCTCCGCACGGATCTATTCCCGGCATGACCTTAAGCGTATCGAGGAGCGGATGAGAAAGATCTTTTCCCAAGAACTCTTCGGGCGAAAGCTTGCCTTTGCGTATGGATACGATGGTGGTTCTGAACTTTTCGTCTATCAGCGAACGCACCACCTCTTCGCTTTTCATCCCCCAAAGAGGGAATATGGGGGTGATGCCGCACTCTTGGCATACTCTTTCCACCCATGAGCGATGGGTTTCCAGATAGATGTCCCCAAAGACACCATGCGTAACGCCCTTGACCATCAGTTCGGCGACACCTTTTTTGAAAGAGGCTTCATACCCTCCGCCATCTCGTTGTACCGCTATTTGCAGAAGATGGAGACCCATTGCTTCTGCCTGCCTTTGCATAAGCAGAGCACTCAATCCATGCGAACGAGACATGGAACCATCCTCATCGCACATATTCAGCAGATAGACTTCCGATGGAGAGTGAGTCTGTATAGCTTTATGGAGAGCCAGCATACAATCTTTGCCTCCACTCCAAGAAACCAATATTTTCATTCTGTAATGTGTTATCGTTTATTACGACAGAAACAGAGTCTGCCACGCTTTGGCAAGAACTCTGTTTCTATTTTTCTTAGATAGGAGAGTACTTACACTTTGGTAACACCCTTTTTGCGCTTGTGATACTTTACGATCATTCTCTTGATGAAGAGGTAATATCCCGTAATAGGTAAGGTGGCACCAATGAGAGCAGCCAAGGCTGTGAGTACTCTTGTTATCGTTCCTCCCCAGCTTCCTACGTGTACGTTGTAGATGATGCTGCGGAACTTGTTCTGTTTGGGTACATCTTTGTAGAGGTTACGTTCCGTTATGGCTCCGCTCTCTCTGTCAAAACTGTATTTGTTGGCTGCGTTAGCATTCCCGAATTCTCCTATTATGGCAGAGACAGAACCATCGGACACGTTGATCTGCTTGTGCTTAGGATTTTCTGCCAATACAGACTTGTAAGCTTTTTCCCATGCAATGAATGGATTTTCCGGAGAGATTTCGGCATCTTTTTTATCACCTCTTGTTCCATGTCTGTTACCGCCCTGTTCCGACGGCTGTTGAGACATACCGAAAACGGCATAAAATCCTTTCTTATACCACGAGTAGCTCCAATTCAGCCCCGTAAGAGCCATGGCAAGAAGGAAGATAAGGGCATACATTCCTGCTGCATTATGAAACGAATACCAAAATTTCCATGCACCTTTCCCGACAACTATCTTTAGATTTTTTGCCAGATACTTCCTCGAACGAGGCCACCAGAGAACAATACCCGTAATAAGAGCTATGACAAACACGATGGTACTGATACCCACAAGCTCGTTACCCCAGAAGATTTCATCCTTACTCTCTACTTTGTCCAGCAGTGTATAGTGAAGCTTCACCATGGTATAGAAGAAAGCCGGACGCTTTATAAAGCCCTTTATCTCTCCCGTATATTGATCTATAAACAGCAGAGTACGGCGAGGCTCGGATATGGCAAGTTCGTAGCTTCTCTTCGGATTGGATGAGATGCGAAGCGAAGTGATTTTTACTCCTTCGGGCAGACTCTTTTGTGCCAGGTTCATAAGCGAATCCATAGGCAAAGTCTCTGCTTTCACTTCGGCTACTTTGAATATTTTCGGATTAGACCACTCCGTAATCTCTCTTTCAAATACCAGCATAGCTCCGCTGAAACAAATGATTGAAATGATCACTCCGAACGGTAGCGAAAGCCAAAGGTGGGTCTCTTTGATTAGTTTTTTCAATGTCATGTTAGTCTATGATTTTAATTTTGAGACAAATATACAGAAAAAGTACCTTCTTTATCTATTTGGGTTCTCAAGTTTGAGATTGGAGAGTGGGAGAAACAGGTAAGACAGCTCAAAAAACGGTGTGGATATTTTCTCCTCCGGAAAGAGACAATACAGCCCTTTTCCGGAAGCTCTGTTTTTATATATTTCATCCCGAAAAATGCTCGCTTTTTTTCTGCTCTCTATTTTGATCGGAGGGGTCGTTTTCAGAGCACGACCGAATTGTTAAATTCGCGCTATTTTATTAACACAAATTCCGATAGCTGTTAAGCGAAAACACTAAACGAGCATATTGTTTCGGCTTAACGTGTTTAATTTTTCAATGAACACGTTTACCGATTTCATTTAATACGTTTACTGGATTCTATTAACGTGTTTAGAATTTTTGCTTATGGTGTTGATATGTAGTGTTTTATGCGTTTTCGGCTCTTTTTTGTCGTTTTTTGTCCCGAAAGTGCATTAGGATTTATTTACGATTGACGGTGTTAAAATTCACAGCTATTAACGCGAAAAAGCCCCATCAAATGGCTTGGAGAAAAATTTTTCCCAAAGATGGGCTGTTTTATATGCGCTTGATGGACAGTGTTTTATCTCTTATTGGAGATCTCTTTCTTTAGATTGGAGGTTTTTGGGGGAGCTGTCCGCTCCGATTTTTGACCATTCGTTTTTATATAAAAATTCCGCTTTGAAGCCGCTTTTTTTTCTTTGACCGGGCATCGGGTAAAAACGGCTTTTTCTCCTTTTCGTCCCTCTATTTTCTCTTTTGAAATGGCTTGATCTTCTCCCTTTGGTATAGTGTGAGAAAAGTCGTATTTTTGTAGCCAACTTATTCATAGAATAGATATGATCAATCGTACACTGATACGTATAAAAGCCCTCCAAATACTGTACAGTTTTTACCTTTCCGGAGGCACAAAGGCTTCTGTGGCATCCAACAATCTGACCATGGCATTGGACAAATCTTATCACTTATACAAGCTGATGGTGCTGGTGCCATACTATGTGAAAGTAAAGGCTGAGAGGAGAAAGGAGATCGAACTGGAGAAGAGATCTTCGGATATGGAGTTGGTGAAAAAGCTGGATATTATCATCGCTTCCCCATACGTGGCAATCTTGGAAGCCGATCCCGACTTCATTGCAGAGTGTGAGACGCTGATTCCGGCAAGGGAAGAGTTTACGGACTACTTCTCTAACATTCTCTCTTTCCTGCTTCGAGAAGAAGAGGAGGATAGCATACCGCTTCCGGCAGAAGACTTCGACTCTCATAAAGAGTTCTGGAAGCGCATCTACAAACGCTTCATCTTGGATAACGATGAGTGGTTCGCTATTTTGCAAGACTCTTCTATCTTCTGGAACGATGATATTGAGATCGTGATGAGCTTTGTATTAAAGGTGGTGAATGGTATGAAAGAGGACACCGCTTTATCACGGCTTCTTCGTCCGCAATATAACGGCAACGAGGAGCGTGAGTTCGGTACACAGCTCGTCTCTCAGGCTATCCTGAACGAGGAAGAGTATAGAGCACTCATTAGCAAATACTTCCGCAACTGGGACAAGGAGCGTGTCGCCGAGATAGAATACCTTATCTTGCAACTCGCCATAACGGAAGCGATACACTTCCCAACCATAGCAACCAGCGTGACGATGAACGAGTACCTTAACCTCGTTAAGTATTATAGCAATCCGAACAACACGAACTACATCAACGGTATTCTGCATCAAGCCATAATGGATCTGAAAGCAGAGGGACGCATTCTCGGAGCATGATGAACCGTTTGGGACGTTCGGAATAAAAGAAAAACAATTTTAACTTTCAAATAACTTCAAACAACTATGAACATGGTATTTTTACAAGCAGCACCTGCCGGCGGCTCATATATGCAGTTTATCTTCATAGGTGTGATGGTGCTCGTCTTCTGGCTCTTCATCATCCGTCCTAACAGCAAGCGCCAAAAAGAGGTACAGCGTCAGAGAGAAAGCCTCAAGACCGGAGACAAAGTGATCATTTCGGATGGTATCATGGGTACGCTCAAGGAGATCAACAAAGAAAACGGATACGTTGTCGTAGAGATAGCCGAAGGCGTAAAGGTGCGTGTAACCTTCTCCAGCATATTCCCTCTTGTGGTAGAAGAGAAGAAAAAGTAAGCAGCAAAGAGATCATCGGAAAAGAGTAATGTCTCGCAGGCAAAAGTTATCGAAGAAGATGAACTCCCTTCTTGGGCGTATAGGTATGCGCAAACTGATGGCATACCTCTTCTTTTTTGTGCTTAGTTTTGCTTTTTGGTTTATACGGGCAGTGCAGGATACCTATACGGATAATGTTACTTTCAAGCTCGTGGCGCCGGAGATACCTGCAGACATCTCTCTTTCGGAGCCTATACCCGAAACCGTAACCGTAACCATCACAGACACGGGAAGTGCTTTCTTGAGATATATATGGCTTCAGAGGGCACGGGAGATCGTTTTGCCGATAGAGTTTTCCGAGAAAAGATATGGTGCTGTGGATATATCTGCCGAACAGTTGGAGAAGTTGATCTATTCGCAAGCACTCTCATCGTCCCGTATAGACCGCATCGTGCCGGCAAGTATAGGGTTCAGCTATACCGCAAAGGCGAAGAAGCAGCTTCCCATAAAGCTCTCCACGAAGATAGAACCGGAGATAGGAAGTATTTTGGACTCTGTCTCCATGAGTCAGACCTCCGCTATCGTCTATGGCGGAAAGCATCTTTTGGATCTCTTGACGGAGGTGGAGACCGATACTATCGTATTCAGCAATGTCAAAGACTCCACTATCTTTACGGTGCGACTCCTTTCTCGCAACGGGATTACCATTACTCCCAATGAGATAACGCTTTGTGCTCACACCCAGAAACTGGTTCAGAAAGAGTTTGAAGTGCCTATCTCCATGAATGATGAAGAGCTTCCTTTCTATGTGCGTACGTTT
Source organism: Porphyromonas sp. COT-108 OH2963 (assembly GCF_000768895.1). Lineage (NCBI taxonomy): Bacteria > Pseudomonadati > Bacteroidota > Bacteroidia > Bacteroidales > Porphyromonadaceae > Porphyromonas > Porphyromonas sp. COT-108 OH2963. The sequence continues at coordinate 139,063 of NZ_JRAP01000009.1, forward strand.
CCCTCTTTTATCCGTGTTACCTGTTTTATTCCGGAGAATATGTTCAAAGAGCTCTCTCCAAAGGATATTGTGGTAACGATAGACAAGGCAGAGCTGGGAGGCAGCAGGTCCGGAAAGGCGGATATAATCATACAGCAGAAGCCGTTTTACGTGCAGATGATCCAGACCGACCCTACCACTGTGGAGTATCTTTTGGAAGAAAAAGAGGCACAAGAATGAAAAAAGAGACGCGTGTCCTCGGTATCTGTGGCGGCATAGGCAGTGGAAAAAGCATTCTAAGCAGGCTTGTTGCTCTTTATGGTATCCCTGTTTTCGATACTGATAGCGTTGCAAAAGCTGTTTATTTCGATTCCGGCGTTGCGGCTCAGCTGGAAAAACTACTCGGCAGATCCGTTTTGAACGAGCAGGGAGAGATAGACAGACCTTTTCTAAGCTCAATCATTTTCGGGACACCTTCTGTTAAAAAGATAGAAATGGAGCGGATCATCCATTCGGCAGTAGAGGAGAAGTTTCTCTCTTGGAAGGCACAGTCTCCATGCGAATGGGTCGGGATGGAGTCCGGCATACTTTACTCCAGCAGAATGAACCGGTTTTGTGATGCCGTTATTCTGGTTGATGCTCCGGAAGCAGTAAGAACAGAGAGAGTGATGCTCCGCAATAAGATGCCGAAAGAAGAAGTAGAAAGACGTATCAGAACGCAAAGCGATGAAATAGAAACGGCAAAATTTCGTGCCTTATACACAATAAAAAACTATTCCCCACACTCTGTTATAGAACAGTGGGAAGAGATATTCAACTTAATTATCACCTAATAAAACATTAAAAATAAAGAATAATGTCACTGAAACAAATTCTCTCCATAAGCGGTAAACCGGGATTGTTCAAAATCTTGACCGGAAACAGAACTCCAATAGTCATTCAAGATCTTACCACTAAAGTGAAGCGTCAGCTTTTCCCAAAAGATAAAGTTGTTTCCCTGTACGATATTTCCATCTACACCGAAGAGGGCGATCTGCCTCTAAGAACACTGCTCACCACTATTTTTGAAAAGCAGAGCGGTAAAGAGTTGGACGCTGAAAACGTTGCTGCAACACCGGAATCTCTCAAAAGTTTCATGGAAGAAGTGTTGCCGAACTACGATAAGGAGAGAGTCTATCCCACAGATATCAGAAAGGTTGTACTTTGGTACAATATGCTTGTAAAGGATGGATTCACCACGTTTGAAGAGCAGGAAGAGGAAAAAGAGGCTTAATGGATAGTCGGTTTTAGAGATTATATCTTTTTTACTCATTTGTTAGCATTGCGAGGGCAATCGGTATGGCGAAAAGAGTAGATAGATTGCGGACTACTATTTGAATAATCTGACTTATTTTCTTACATTTGTGAGTGTAAAAACCAAATTGAATAAGAACATGAAAAGAATCATCATTGCCATTACAGGACTACTTCTTGTTGGAGGTCTTACTTCTTGTAAACCTAAACAAAGTGCATATCGTGAAGCTTGGGAAAAAGCTAAACAGCGTGAAATGGCACAGGCCGGAAATCAGGGAGCTATGGATGATATCAAGCCGATAGCTCGTACAACCGAGCATACTGCTGTGGTTCGTGAAAGAATTGTTCCTGCACAAGGAGAAGATGCAACAGGGCTTCGCGCTTTCAGTGTAGTGATTGGCAGCTTCCAAAATGTGACTAATGCAAAGTCATTGAAAGAGAGAATGACAGCTGAAGGATACAATGTTCTTCTTGCGCAAAACGAGATGGGCATGTATCGTGTTATTGTTGCGAGCTATGACACAAAGGAAGAAGCCGTGGCAACAAGAGAGTCTATCAAGAGACGTTACTCTCAGTTCAATGACGCTTGGATCCTGCACAAACAGTAAATTTGAGATAATATCGTTCCGGATTACGCACGTTAGGGCAGAATTCCTAACGGACAGTTTTTTACCGGAAAGGTGAACCTCAATACATTTTAAGGTCATACCCTCATCGCATAGTCCCTTTTCTCTTAGAGTCCGGGGGTATATGCCGTGGGGGTTTGGTCTTTTTTATAAATATGAAGATACATACAGACTATAACGTAGAGCCTCTCAACACCTTTAGTGTGGGAGCACAGGTTTCGTACTATGTGGAGATAGAGTCGGAAGAAGATATTTTAACTTTGCTTCGTGACGAGTACTTCTGCCATGCCGACAAACATATCATCGGAGGAGGATCCAATCTCCTGTTTACGGTAAACGTGAATGGAGTTTTGATCAAGTACATCTCCGATGAGATACGACTGCTTTCCGAAGACGAGTCGAGCGTGCTTTTGCAGCTGGATGCAGGTGTGGAATGGGATCGCGCAGTAGCTTACTGTTGTGAACGTAACTGGTGGGGAATAGAAAATCTTTCCCTTATACCGGGAGTGGCAGGTGCTGCTGCGGTACAGAATATTGGTGCTTACGGTGTTGAGATTGCCGATGTCCTTGTCTCCGTGGAGGGGTATGACCTTGTGAATGGAGAGCATCGGATTTATATGCAGAAAGAGTGCGACTATGCTTACAGACACTCTCGCTTCAAGAGGGCAGAAGAGATGGATCGTTTCCTCATCACCAAGGTTATTCTTCGTTTGAGCAAGCAACCGAAGCCCATTCTCTCTTACAACGGATTGCAAGACTTGGAAACGGCAGGTGCTGCTCTTACTCCGTTGCAGGTGCGAGAGCGTGTCATCTCCATCAGAGAAAGCAAACTGCCGGATCCTAAAGTGCTTGGAAATGCCGGAAGTTACTTTATGAATCCGGTAGTGGACGCCGATAAACTTCAGTCTTTACTGCAGGAGTATCCGGACTTGTCGTATCATCTTCAAGATGACGGACGGGGAAAGCTATCTGCCGCATGGCTTATAGACCGCTGTGGTTACAAAGGATACCGCTCCGGAAATGTGGGAACGTACGAAAAGCATGCTCTTATCATTGTCAATTATGGAGGAGCATCGGGGAGAGAAGTGGCAAGGTTGGCGGAAGAGATACAGGAGAGCGTGTGGAAAAAGTATGGTGTTCGCCTCATCCCCGAAGTGAAATACGTTGCAGCTCCCACATATAATCATCCGCAAGAGTAATCGTATGAAAGGAAAGATTACATTCTTGGGAACCGGTACATCTACCGGTATTCCGGAGATTGGTTGCAGCTGCTCCACCTGTGTTTCGACAGATGTCAGAGATAAACGTTTAAGGGCTTCCATTCTTCTCTCTTTCGGGGAAAAGGAAGATGCCGATGCCGCTCATTATGTAATAGATTGCGGGCCCGACTTCAGAGAGCAAATGATACGAGAGAATGTCTCTTCCTTAGAAGGGATATTCCTTACACACGAGCACTATGACCACGTAGGCGGACTGGACGATATTCGTCCTCTGTTTCGAGGACAGACGGACTGCCCTCTATATACAGAGGAGTACCTTTCGACCATTCTTAAAGAGCGTATGCCGTATGCGTTTAGAGCCGTTGCCTATCCGGGTGTTCCGCATTATAGCTTCACGATAATAGAACCCAATGTTCCTTTTTCTCTGCCTAAACCGAAAGGGATAGAGATACTGCCGCTCCGTGTGATCCACGGCAAACTGCCGATATTGGGTTTCAAAATGGGCAATGCAGCCTATCTTACGGATGTGAAAGTAGTACCGAAGGAGACACTGGAAGCCATTCAAGGGGTGGAACATCTGATCATAGATGGTCTGCGCTTCTATACTCATCCCACACATTTTTGCGTTCAAGAGGCAGTAGAGGTGGGCAACAGCATCAGGGCAAAGCAGATCTATCTCACCCACTTGGCACATACCATCGGCAGACATACAGAGGCGGAAGCGGTTCTGAAAGCTCTCGATACTCGCACCCATCTGGCTTACGACGGGATGAGTTTTGAGGTCAGTTTCTGATCTGCACTCTGCTTTTCGATGTTATAAGAACTTTCGAGCTGAAATATAAGCTGTGTTACGGAGCGGATCCGTGGCACAGCTTTCTTTTTGTATGCAAGTCTGCCGAAGAGAGCCGCCGTCGGTTCATTTTTACGGATGCTCTTTCCCATCTTTGATTATACCTGTTCGGAAAAGGAGTTATAAGTGAATAAAACTTCCTTTTATCCTGAAAAGAATTGGTTTTCAAGCCTTGTTTTGAGGGAATCGAAGGCTGACTTCCACAAACCAAGCCTTGTTGTTTGCAAATCAAGGCTTGATTGCAAGATTTTAATCCGTTAAGACTTGAAATTTAATCCGTTCAGAGACAATTTCATACAGGTTCAGACGAGAAAAGAGAGCCTCCGGGCAAGATGCTCCTATGCAGGGAGCAGAACAGATATCATGCTTCCCTCCACGGTTATAGTGCCGTTGGCTATCAGCCGAAGCTCCATGGAGACTTTCCTTGCCGTTGTCTCCACGACACGTGCTCTCAGCTCCAGATCCACACCCATAGGGGTAGGCTTTTTGTAGTTGAGGTTCAGATTGGCGGTTACATACCTCAGAGCCGGCAGGGTATCCATGGCTCTCATCTCTCTTTTATAGCCTGCCGCGGCGGCAGTTCCGTTGCCATGGCAGTCGAGTATCGCGGCAATAAGACCTCCGTAAACAAATCCCGGAAACCCTCCGGTATGATGACCTTCCGGTCGGTAATATGCTACGCTTTCGTTTTCTGTACCGTCCACCCAGTAGCTTTTTACGTGAAGACCCTGTTCATTTGCCGTTCCGCAGCCGAAGCAGTGGCTGAACTCCGGAGCATAATATTCCTGAAAAGATTTTTTGTTCATTCTGTCAAGTGTCTATTTTGGAGTAAATATACGACTTTATGAGAGAAATTTTTCGGAACTTTGAGCCATGGAACAGTTAGAAAGAGATGGTTTGGTACTTTCCGTCATTACGGTCTGCTACAATGCCGCACCCTTGCTCAAGCGCACCATTAAGAGTGTTAAGGATCAGAGCTATAGGCATATAGAGTACATCGTGATAGATGGTGCGTCCAAGGATGATACTGCAAAACTTGCCCGGGATCATGGAGATACGATTTCGGTTTTCGTATCCGAAAAAGACAATGGCATCTATGACGCAATGAACAAAGGGCTGAAAAGAGCTTCCGGCGACTATGTTCTCTTCATGAATGCAGGGGATACGTTTTATGATTCGGATACCGTCTCGCGTGTGATGGATAAAGCAGTGGAGTATCTCAGAGAGCCTGTGAACGCAGGCAGGCTGCCTGCTGTGCTCTACGGACATACGGAGATCGTCGATTATGATGGATGCAGTATGGGTCCGAGAAAACTCTCTCCACCACGAAAGCTGACTTGGAAAAGCTTCAAGAACGGTATGCTTGTGTGTCATCAGTCATTCTATGCCGGTCGAGAACTTGTACCTTTTTATAATGATGAGAAGTACAGGCTCTCTGCCGATTTTGACTGGTGCATACGTATCCTTCGCCGTGCCGAAGAGGTGGGGGCAGAGTGTCTGAAAGTGGAGGGTTTCCTTACAAAGTATCTCCATGAGGGTGCCACAACCAAGCATCATAAAGCCTCTTTGAAGGAGCGATTCATGATCATGAGTGCCTATTATGGTACCATCCCCACGCTGTTTCGGCATCTCTACTTCCTATTTTTCAAGAAGAGATGAGAGTTTAAGTCTAAGAGTTTTTTTATTTTTCAAATACAGATTGTCGTGTACAAAAGATTACTTCCTGTTTTTATGTCGCTCTCTTTCTTGCTTCTGCTCTCCTGCGGAGTGAGAAAGCCTTATAAGAGTTCTCAACCCGTTACTCTCACGCTGGAGGAGTATGGCGGTCGTTCGGAAAAAGATTTTGACAACTCTCCCGCTCTTCGCCGTTTGCTTCAAACATCGCACCGGATGGCTCAGGAGGGTAAGAGTGTGAAGATCTCGTTGAAGAACGGTTCTTATCACTTCTATCCGGACAGTCTGCCGAGTTATGAGCTGTTTATCTCCAATCATGACCACGTAAAGGATAGAAAGGTGGCGTTTATGTTTGAGGGAATAACAGGCGGAAAGGTTGTGGTGGAAGGTGACGGACAGACCAAGCTGCTCTTTCACGGCAGACAGATACCGTTTGTGGTGAAAGGGTGTTCCGGGGTTGTCCTGCAAGGTTTTTCCATAGACGATCCTCGTCCGGCACTGATGCAGATAGAGGTGTTGGAGATGAGAGATGAAGATAAGTCGATGCTTGTAAGAGTTCCGGAGGAGACCCGGTTTGAGGTAAGAGAGAACAAGATAGTCTTGCAAGGAGAAGACTTTGAAGTTACACCCTTTGTAGCCATGCCGTTTGAGGAGGACAGAAGAATGGTTTGGGGCAGAGCAGATGTCGCTTTTAACCCGGCTCAGATAATACGTCAAAGCGAACGAAACCTGATCTTGAAAGGGTGGGGCGAGTATCCCTATGCTTCTCAGCATAACAGATATGTGCTGAGGTCGTATTACAGACCTGCTCCGGGTATCGTGGTGATGGATAGCAAGAATATTGAACTTAAGGATGTCGTTGTGCATTATGCCGAAGGAATGGGACTTATAGCACAAGACACCGAGAATATATCGCTGGATGGCTTTAAGGTGGAAGTGGCACAAGGCTCTGAACGTTACTTTACACTACAAGCCGATGCCACACATTTCTCGGGTTGCAGAGGGTATATCTCTTCCGTTAATGGGTTATACGAGCAGATGGCAGATGATGCCATCAATGTGCATGGAACCTATTTGAGGGTGGACTCCGTGCTGAATGCTTCCGAAGTGCAAGCCTCTTTTGCACATGGGCAGAGCTTTGGGCTTCGCTGGTATGAGAGTGGAGACTCTATCCGTTTCATTGATCGTAAAACGCTTTTGCCGGTACATACATCTAAAATACAATCATTTTTCCCTCTCTCTGAAGGAGATCAGAAAAGAAGGATGATCGCTTTTGAGGATCCGCTTCCATTGGATAAAATAGAGGGCAAACAGCTTGCGGTGGAGAATCTTTCTGCCTATCCTACGGTGCTGTTCAGTAAGAATATCGTTAGGAACAATAGGGCAAGAGGGGCTTTATTCTCTACAATCAAAAAGGTGGTCTGCGAAGAAAATCTGTTCGACCATACTCACGGCAGTGCCATACTTCTTTGCGGAGACTCCAATGGCTGGTACGAGAGTGGTCCGTGCGAGGAGGTGATCATCTCTAAAAACCGTTTTGTGAATCCGCTTACGGGGATGTATCAGTTTACCAATGGTATCATTTCTGTAGATCCGGTAATTCGGGAACTTGACTCGAAAGATCGGTACTATCACGGGAGAATAGTGGTGGAGGACAATATCTTTGAAACATTCGACTCTCCTCTCTATTATGCCAAGAGTGTCAGAGAGTTTGTTTTCAGAAGAAACAAGGTCATTCCGAACAACGACTATCGTCCCCTGTTTGAGGATACAAGAAGCAGGCGGATCCATGTAGGGAATGTTATAGAGGAGTAATGCCTTCTCTGAAAGTTTGCAATGCGCTCTTTTATAGATCAATAATTATTTCTAACTTTGCCGTCAAAATATATTATTGTAAATGGATAAAATAAGCTATGCGTTAGGCCTGAGCATCGGGCATAATTTTACAGCAACAGGAATTAAAGAACTTAATACAGAAGAGTTTGTGAAAGGATTGGACGTGGCATTGAAAGGTGCTACTCCACAAATCTCAATAGAGGAAGCACAAAAACTTCTTAAAGAATATTTTGAGAAATTGCAGGAGGATAAGTTTACTCTCAATAAGGAAGCCGGAGAAGAGTTCTTGCGTATCAACAAAGAGAAAGCAGGAGTCGTAACGCTGCCTTCAGGTGCTCAATATCAGATTTTGACCAAAGGAGAGGGCGAGAAACCCAAGGCAACGGATAAGGTAAAGTGTCATTATCATGGTACACTCATCAATGGAACGGTCTTTGACTCTTCTTATCAGAGAGGCGAACCGGCTACATTCCCATTGAATGGTGTCATCAAGGGCTGGACGGAAGTGGTACAACTGATGCCCGTAGGCTCTAAGTGGAGAGTGTTTCTTCCTTATCAGCTCGCTTACGGAGAGCAAGGAGCCGGTCAAAGCATCGAGCCTTACAGCACCCTTATATTTGACATAGAGCTTCTAAGTATAGAGAAGTAAAAGCGTCTTGACGAGAATATAGGATATAATTATTAAATAAACGGAAATGAAAAAGATTCTTCTTACAGCAGCTCTTATAGGAGGTGCATTTGCCTTTACTGCTTGTAACGGCACAAAGAACTCTGTGCCTCTAAGCGCACAAAAGACAACAAAAGACTCTATGGCATACCTTATCGGTTTCTACCAAGGTCAGCAAATGAAGTTCCAAATAGATATGATGAAGGGCCAAGTAGGTTCTGTCATACCTGGAGACTCTCTTGATGTAGCACTCTTTACAGCGGGTCTTGAAACAGCTTTGAAGGGTGATACTATCGAAATGAATAGCATGGCTGTTCAAGAGTTCTTGGAAACTGCTTTTGAAAAACTTCGCAAGGTGGCTGCTGATGCAAATAAGGCAAAAGGCGAAGAGTTCATGGCTAAGAATGCAAAAGAAGAAGGCGTTATCACAACTGAATCCGGTCTTCAGTATAAGATCGAAACAGAAGGTGAAGGTGCTATGCCAACAGTTGAAGATATGGTCGTAGTTCACTATAAGGGAACACTTCTTAACGGTGAAGTGTTCGACTCTTCTTACGATCGTGGAGAGCCTGCTACTTTCCCATTGAACGGTGTTATCAAGGGATGGACAGAAGGTCTTCAACTTGTAAAGGTTGGATCTAAGTTTACTCTTTGGGTCCCGGCTGAACTTGCTTACGGAGAAAATGGCTCAGGTAACAAGATCGGTCCTAACGAAACACTGAGATTCGATTGCGAGCTTATTGAAATCAAAGCAAAAGAACAATAAGAACGTAGCTTTAGCATAAATTGAAAGGCTGTATCAGGATTGAATTCCCGATACAGCCTTTTTGCTTTCCCTTTCTGCTTTTAATGAAGAAAATAAAAGGGTGATACATTAGTAATATACATAGGGGAGGGCTGTTCGGAAGGACAAAGAATGCTTTTCGATAAAATATTTCTTTGTCTTCAGGCTTGAAAACAAGCGGATTAAATGCTGTTTCGGGAGTGCTGTTTGATATGTTTGTCTATCTTTTGTTAGTAAAGTTTGGTAGAATGAAAAACTCTTTCTAACTTTGCACCCACAAAACGGGAGAGCGGATCTCCTGTGAGGAATACGAGATCATAGACATATCGGAAGAGAAGAATATAGTAGGATTTTCCTGTACTCAAGTATGGGATGATATAAAACTACAATAGCCGTATTGTACCGTTAGGGGTATGATATGCGAGAGCAAAAAAATATAAGCAAAAGAAGGGCAGACGGTGGATGCCTTGGCTCTAAGAGGCGATGAAGGACGTGATAAGCTGCGAAA